>CBIHMN010000338.1:0-2756 GCA_966211005.1 uncultured Arenimonas sp. | reverse complement strand
CGTGCCGCACGTCGGCGACGGTGCGCACCTTGTTGTCGGTGAGGCAGTCGACGATGACGGCGACGCCGCCGGGCGCGTAGCCCTCGTAGCGGATCTCTTCGTAGCTGACCCCTTCGAGTTCGCCGGTCGCCTTCTTGATCGCGCGATCGATCACGTCGCGCGACATGTTCACCGCGAGGCCCTTGTCGACCGCCGTGCGCAGCCGCGGATTGCCTTTCGGATCGCCGCCGCCGAGCCGCGCGGCCGTCGTGATCTCGCGGATGATCTTCGTGAACACCTTGCCGCGCTTGGCATCCTGGGCGTTCTTGCGCCCTTCGATGGCCATCAGCCTGCCCATGGAACCCTGCCCTTTGCCCGTCGCGAAGCGCGAATCATACCGCTCCGGGAAAGTGTCCATCGGCGAGGAACGCGCTCGTCAGCACGGCCACATCGCGCGAAAACACCAGCCCGGTATGCGTGACCGCCACGATGCGGTGATCGGCGAGCCCGGGCAGCTGCGTTTCCCAGACCTGCACCGTGCCGTCGCTCGGCCCGTCGAACCCGCCGAACACGCGGCCGATGCCGACCGGCTTCGAGCCGGCGACCACCCCGACCTCGCGGTCGCGCGGCAGCCGGTGCAGCCCGGCGCGCAGCAACGTGCCGCTGCGACCGAGCGCGAGCCCGAGACCGCGTCGCGACAGACCGCGTGCGGTCGCGCTGCCGGCGAGCGGCGACCCGAGGCAGACCACCCGACCCGGCGGGAGCCCGTGCCAGTGCAGCACCGTCTCGATCGCGACCAGCCCGCCGAGACTGTGCCCGACCAGGTGCACCGGCCCCGGCGCCAGCGCCAGCATCCGCGCGGCGAGCCGATCGGCGGACGGCGCCGGACCGCGCCACAGCGACGAGTAATCGAAACGATGCACGGCGTACCCGGCGCGGCGCAGATGGTTGGCGAGCGGGACGAGCGTGAGGGCCCGCATCCAGACCCCGTGCAGCAGGATCACGTGGGCGGTCGGGCCGCTCAGGGACAGTCCCGCCGCAGGATGTATTCGAGATCGCGCACCGTGCCGACCGGGAAGTGGTATTCGCCCACCTTTTCCCAGCCCCGCCGGAAATAGAAGCGCTGCGCCCCCGGGTTCTCGGAATACACGCCGATCCACACCCGGCGCGGGCCCTCGCGCAGCAGCCACGCCAGCGCGGCGTCGAACAGCCGCCCGCCCCAGCCGCCATTCTGCGCGTCGCGTCGCAGGTACAGCCGCTTGAGCTCGACATCGCCGTCGCGCACGTCGGGATGCGGCAGGCCGCACGGCCCGACGGCCGCGTAACCGACCGCGACCCCGGCATCGTCTTCCAGCAGGAATACCGCGCAGCCCGGCGCCGCGATCGCCTGCGCCTGCTTCGCCGGCGCGTAGGCGGTATCGAGGAAATCCTGCAGGTCCGCCGGCGGATACAGCGGCCCGAACGCCTGCACGAAGGTCTCGGCGGAGAGGGCCGAGAGGGTTTCGACGTCGGCGAGGGTGGCCTGGCGGATTCTCATGACCGGTGGCGGGTAGGAGCGGCTTCAGCCGCGATCCCCTTTGACCGGGTAACCGGGCTTGCGTCAAGGGGTCGCGCCTGAGAGCGCTCCTACAGGTCGGCCGTCCTCGGTCTCACCGCCACATGCACCTCCGCCAGCTGCGCCTCCGGGATCGGGCTCGGCGCGCCGGTCATCAGGCACTGCGCGGTGGTGGTCTTCGGGAACGCGATGACGTCGCGGATCGATTCGGTGCCGGCCATCAGCGCGGCGATGCGGTCGATGCCGAAGGCGATGCCGCCGTGCGGCGGCGCGCCGTACTTCAGCGCGTCGAGCAGGAAGCCGAACTTCGCCTGCGCTTCCTCCGCGCCGATGCCGAGCAGCTCGAACACCGCGCTCTGCATCCGCCGGCGGTGGATGCGGATCGAGCCGCCGCCGATCTCGTTGCCGTTGAGCACCATGTCGTAGCCGCGCGAGACCGCCGTTTTCGCGTTCGCGCGCAGGTCGGCGATGTCGTCCACGGCCGGCGCGGTGAACGGGTGGTGCAGCGCGACGTAGCGCTGCGCCTCGTCGTCGTATTCGAACATCGGGAAGTCGGTGACCCACAGCGGCTTCCAGCCGTCCTGCACGAGGCCGAAGTCCTTGCCGGCCTTCAGCCGCACGGCGCCCATGAAATCGCTGGTCTTCGCGAACGGGCCGGCGCCGAAGAACACCATGTCGCCCGGGCCGGCGCCGACATGCGCGAGCAGTGCCGCGAACGCGTCGCCCTCGAAGAACTTGGCGATCGGCGAATTCACCGCGCCGGCGTCGTCGAGCTTCGCGTACGCGAGGCCCTTCGCGCCGTGCTTCGCGGCATGCGCGGCGTATTCGTCGATCTGCTTGCGCGACAGCGCGGCGCCGCCGGGGATGCGCAGCGCGGCGACGCGGCCGTCGGGGTCGGAAGCGGCCGCGGCGAACACGGAGAAGCCGCTGTCCTTCACGAGGTCGGCGACGTCGACGAGTTCCAGCGGGTTGCGCAGGTCGGGCTTGTCGCTGCCGAAGCGGCGCATCGCCTCGGCCCACGTCAGGCGCGGGAACGTCGCGTCGAGTTCGACGTCGATGGTTTCGCGGAACACCTGCCGGATCATGTCCTCGACCGTGTCCTGCACGTCGCGCTCGGCGACCCATGCGAATTCCATGTCCAGCTGCGTGAACTCGAGCTGGCGGTCGGCGCGCAGCGCCTCGTCGCGGAAGCAGCGCGCGATCTGGTAGTAGCGGTCGAAGC
>CBIHMN010000337.1:0-2769 GCA_966211005.1 uncultured Arenimonas sp. | reverse complement strand
TGGCGATGTGGATGTTCTCCGACCTGAAGTTCCAGGCCGACATGGGCATCATGCTCACCTTCATGTTCATCGTGAACATGATCGCCGCGATCATCTTCCTGCCGGCGCTGTGCCGCTGGCTGCTGCGTCCGCGCGAGAAGGACGACTGGGTGCCCCGCCTGTAGGGCGGGGCCGTCGCGTCACGGTTCGACCGCGGTCGCCAGCGGGCGTGAGCGGGCGCGACCGCGCAGCGCCACGACCAGGATGCCGCCGAGCACCATCGCCCCGCCGAGCCACAGCCGCGGGCCCGGCCGGTCGCCCCATGCCGCGACGCCCAGCGCCACCGCGAACACCGGCGTCAGCAGCAGCCACGGCATCACCTTCGCCACCGCGTGCCGCTGCACCAGCGTGTAGTAGAGCCCGTGCCCGAGCACCGACGCGATCAGCGCCGCCCACGCGACGCCACCCCAGGCGACGGCGCCGAGGCCGGGTATCGCGGCGAACGCCCCCGGCTCCAGCCATGCGCTGAAGGCCAGCAGCGGCCCGACACCGACGACGGCGATCCATGCCTGCACGCCGTAACGGTCCATCGCCTGCAGGCCGCGCATCAGCACCGTGCCGAGCGCGAGGAAGAATGCCGAGACCAGCATCAGCGCCAGTGACGCCGGGTTGTCGAGCACCAGCGGGTCGAAACCCAGCACCAGCACGCCGGCGAAGCTGAGCGCGATCGCGGTGCCGGTGCGCCACGCGAAGCGCTCGCCGAGCAGCCACCACGCCAGCAGCACCGACATCGGGATGTAGCTCTGCATCACGATCGCCGGAGACGACAGGTCGCCGGCGAGCTTCAGCGCCCAGAAGCTCAGCCCGAAATGCAGCACGCCGGTGCACAGCGCGATGCCGACGAGGCGCGGCCACTGTCCGGGCGCCGGCCGGCGCAGCCACGGAAACAGCACCACCGCCACCAGCGCGAGCCGCAGCGCGGTGAACAGCAGCGGCGGGACCTCCCGCAGCGCCAGCGCCGAAGCGAGGAAATTGACGGCCCACGCGAGGCAGACGATCAGGGCGAGCAGCAGGTCGCGGGGGGGCATGGCGGGCTCGCGGAGACGGTGCGACATTATCCGCGCCGAAGGGGAGGACGACGTGGACGAGAACATGGGAGTCATCGTGGTGGTCGTGCTGCTCGGCGTCGTGGTCGGCGTGTTCGCCGGCATGCTGGTCGGCGCGGTGTTCCTGCGCTGGTCCGTGCGCATCCTGCAGGGCTTCCGGCCCCCGTTCGGGCGTGCGCTGCTCGTCGTGTTCCTCGCGACCGTCGCGAGCTACGTCGCCTTCGTGGCGCTGGTGTTCGCGATGCAGGCCGCGGGGATGTACGACCTCGAGGCCATGGCGGCCGCGGCCACGCCCGATCCGCAGGCGATCGCGGCGATGCTCGGCATGCAGGTGGTGCTGAGCCTCGTCAGTTCCCTGATGGCGTGGCTGGCGACCGCGGTGTTCGTGAAGCTGCTGGTCGAGACGCCGGAAGGCGGCGCGCTGGGGTTCGGACGCTCGCTGCTGGTGTCGCTGCTCTACGTGCTGATGATGACGGCACTCGTGATGGTGCTCGTCGTGCTGCTCGCGCTCGGCATCGCCTTCTTCGCCGCGCTGTACGCGCCGAACTGAAGCGCCGCCCGGCCGGCCGCGCTCAGTGCGCCCAGCCCAGCGTCCGGTAGAGCTTGTCGAGCGTCCACAGCGGCCCGATCAGCAGGTACTTCAGGTCGGTGAAGAAACTCGGGCGCCGCCCTTCGATGTGGTGGCCGACGAACTGGCCGACCCAGGCGACGACGAACACGCCGACGGCCAGCCAGAGCAGGCCGCTCGCGCCGAGCACGTGGTACAGCCAGCGGTTGAGGAAACCGGCGGCGACGAACAGCGCGAGCATGCCCAGCGCCAGCGGCCGCGACAGCTTCCAGTAGAACAGCCACGCGCCGAACATCGCGACGGCCATCCAGAAACCCTGCTGCACCAGACCCGGGGGCACCGGCACGACCCACAGCACGGCGGTGATCGACCAGACGATCGCCGGCACGCAAAGCAGGTGGATCCGCTGGTTCGTGCGGTTCTCGTGGTCGCCGGAATAGCTCCCCAGCCACCGGTCGATCGGTCGCCGCGGGTCCGCCGTCCCGGTCTGTTCCGCCGATTCGTCCATCGCGCGCACCCTGTCGTGTCCGCGCCGATCATAGCCCGTCCGGCCGTCAGGCCGGCGGCAGGTCGGCCAGACGCTGCAGGGCTTCGGCGTACTTGGCGCGGGTGCCTTCGATCACGTCGGCGGGAACGCGCGGGCCGGGCGCCGTCTTGTCCCAGTCGAGCGATTCCAGGTAATCGCGCACGTACTGCTTGTCGTAGCTCGGCGGACTGGTGCCCACGGCGTACTGGTCGGCCGGCCAGAAGCGCGACGAATCGGGCGTCAGCATCTCGTCCATCACGTGCAGCACGCCGCTGTCGTCGAGGCCGAACTCGAGCTTGGTGTCGGCGATGATGATGCCGCGGCCGAGCGCGTACTCGGCGGCATGGCGGTAGATCGTCAGCGTCGCGGCACGCACCTGCTCGGCGAGGTCGACGCCGATGCGGCGGACGACATCGTCGAACGCGACGTTCTCGTCGTGCTCGCCGGCCGCGGCCTTCGTCGACGGGGTGAAGATCGGTTGCGGCAGCACTTCCGCCATCCGCAGGCCGTCGGGCAGCGCGATGCCGCAGACCGCGCCGGTGCGCTGGTAGTCCTTCCAGCCGCTGCCGATCAGGTAGCCGCGCGCGATC
>CBIHMN010000336.1:0-2802 GCA_966211005.1 uncultured Arenimonas sp. | reverse complement strand
ACCGCGCCGTAGTCGACGACGTCGAAGCCGCCGACCAGCACGTGGTCGAGGCAGCGCTGCGGAGCCCAGCTCGGAAACGTGCAGACCTTGCGCGGCGGCGGCCGCAGCGACGTGTGCCGGTAGAGCGCGCGCATTTCCGGCGCCTCCGCGTCGCAGTTGAAGTCGCCCATCAGCACGAGGCGCTTGGAGTCAGACAGCAGCTCGGCGAGGAAACCGAGCTGCTGCTCGCGCGATTTCTGTCCGAGCGACAGGTGCGTCACCGCAAGCTGCCATTTCGACCGACCCTTGCCGAACGTCGCCAGCAGCACGCCGCGCCCGGCGATGCGGCCCGGCAGCGAATAGTCGAGCAGGTCCGTCGGTTCGTGCCGGCTGAGGATCGCGTTGCCGCTGCCGGCGATCTTCGAGATGCGCCGGTTCGGCTGGTGCGTCCAGAACGGGAAGCCGGCGCGCTCGGCCAGGTAGTCGGCCTGGTTGGTGAAACCCGAACGCAGGCTGCCCGGGTCGGATTCCTGCAGGCCGACGATGTCGTACGGCTCGGCGATGTTCGCGAGGTTGTCGAGGTTGAGCTGCTTGCCGTGGTGGAACACGTGCGACCAGCTGCGCGTCACGTATTCGCTGTAGGCGCGCGTGCTGGAGCCGGCCTGGATGTTGGCGCTGAGCAGGCGCAGGCGTTCGGGCGTCGCGGACATGCGTGCATGGTGGCCGGGCCCGTGCGCGCGACGCAAGCGCCGCAAAGCGACGGGGCCGCGAATCGCGGCCCCGGTTCACTTCCTCATCGCGCCGCGTTCACGGCGCCGGCGGCGTCGAGCCCGCGCGCTCGTGCGCCACGAGGAAATCGATCGTGCGCAGCAGCCCGTCCGGGCCGCGGTCGCCGGTCATGGACGCGGTGTACTTGCCGTTGACGATCACGGTCGGCGTCGCGTTGACGTTCGTGCGCAGCGCGAACTGGCGGGCGCGATTGAGCTTCGTGGTCACCGCGAAGCTGTTCATCGTCGACAGGAAGGCGTCGCGGTTCGCGCCCTTGGTCGCGTACCAGTCGGCGATCTCCTCGACCGAGGCGGAACCGAGCGCGCGCTCGACCAGCGTCGCCGTGAACAGGTCGTCGTGCGTCTCGTCGAGCAGGTTCGTCGCCTGCGCGGCGAAGAAGCCGCGCGCGAAATTGTCGCTGACGCCACCGAACACCGCCGGCACGTATTCCACGCGCACGTCGGCCGGCTGCGCCGCCTTCCACGGCGTCATCGCCGGCTGCAGGTTCGCGCAGTGGATGCAGGTGTAGGCGAACACCTCGGCGACCTCGATGCCGCCCTGGCCGAACGTCGGCTGCGGCGTCGGCAGGATCTGGTAGTCGATGCCCGGGCGGGGCGACGTGGCCGGGTCGTACGGCGGCGGCACGGCCGCGGTCGGCGCGTCGGCGGCGGCGTCGGCCGCGCCATCCACGGGGGCGTCGGCATCGGCGTCCACGGCGGCGTCGGCGGGCGCATCGGCCGGCGCGGCATCGGGGGTGGCGTCCGGGGACGCGGCGGGCGCCGCGTCCGCGACCGGCGCGGTCTCGACGGCGGCAGGGGCCGCGTCGCTGGTGGGTACGGTGTCGGCGGAGGGCGCGGACGGAGCGGGGTCGCAGGCGGCCAGCGTGGCCAGCAGCAGCAGGGGCAGCAGAAGACGCTTCATTCGGTCCAGCTCCTCGGTCGGGATTCCCCACCGGACCCGAGCCGGCCGGGAAAGTTCAGCGGCGCCGGCACGCGGCCGGCGCGACGGGTCATTCGGCGTCGACTTCGGCCGGAGCGGCTTCCGCCGGCGATTCGGCCGCCGGCGCGTCGACGGGAACGGCCGTCGGCGCGGGGGCCGGCGGCGCGGCCGCGGCGGCGGCCGCCACGGCTTCGGCGCTCGGCGTGTCGGCGACGTGGTGCAGGCCCTCGACATAGGTCGCCAGCGCCTGGATTTCCTCGTCGGTCAGGTCGGCGGCGACGTCGCGCATGATCGTGTTCGCGCGCTCGTCGATACCCCAGACCGTGCCGTCGCGGAACGCGGTGAGCGCCGTCGCGACGTACTGGGCGTGCTGGCCACCGAGCGCCGGCCACGCCGGACCCGGGTTGCCGGCCCCGGACGGGCCGTGGCACGCCGCGCACGCGGGCACGGTGCTGTCGGCCTTGCCGGCGGTGAAGATGCGCTCGCCGACTTCGAAGAACCGGGTGCCCTCGTGGTCGCCGGCGGCGATCACGCTGTCGTCGGCGACGCCGGCGATGACCTTCTGCGACGCGAAGTGGGCGCCGATGTCGCGCATGTCCTGCGCGCTCAGCGGCGCGGCGAACGGCATCATGATCGGGCTCGGCCGCTCGCCGGTCTTGAACAGCGCGAGCTGGCGGGCGATGTAGCGCTCGTTCTGGCCGGCCAGCTTCGGATACATCGCGAGGGCCGAATTGCCGTCGGCGCCGTGGCACGCGGCGCAGGCCGCCGCCTTCGTCGCGCCGGCCGCCGCGTCGCCCCAGTGGGCCGGCGCGTTGTCGACTTCGAGCACGGTCACCGGGGCCGGCGCGGGTTCCGGCGCGGGCGTGACCGTGGCGGCGTCCTGGGCGACGACCGTGGCCGCGGACAGCGCGGCGGCGAGGCCGAGGATGCGCGTGAACTTCATGGGCTGCTCCGGAAAACGCGTGAAATCAGGGTGGGAAAGCCGGCGCGCCGGGCGCGCGGGAAGGCGGGGATTATCCGGGAGGCTGGCGGGGACGGTCAAACCAGCGCAGCCCCCGGGCTGGCCCGATCCCCCCGCACCGTCCATGCTGTGCGCCCCGACCGACGCCCACCATG
>CBIHMN010000335.1:0-2815 GCA_966211005.1 uncultured Arenimonas sp. | reverse complement strand
CGGGCCCATCAGGTTCGCCGGGTCGGTCGGGTCGCCGATCTTCTTCTCGACCTGCTTGTACGCCGCGACCAGCTTCGCCAGCACGTCGTCGTGGATCGATTCGTGCACGATCAGTCGGCGCGTGGTGGTGCAGCGCTGGCCGGCGGTGCCGACGGCGCCGAACGCGATCGCCGGGATCGCCAGCTTCAGGTCGGCGGTGGGGTCGACGATGATCGCGTTGTTGCCGCCGAGTTCCAGCAGCGAGCGGCCCATCCGGCGCGCGACGCGTTCGCCGACCATCCGGCCGACCTTCGTGGAGCCGGTGAAGCTGATCAGCGGAATGCGGCGGTCGTCGACGAACGTCGACGCGAGTTCGGTGCCGGCGTCGTTGAACAGGAAGAACAGGTCCGGGAAGCCGCCCTTCGCGAGCGCCTCGTTGCAGATCTTCATCGACGCGATCGCCGACAGCGGGGTCTTCGGCGACGGCTTCCAGATGCAGATGTCGCCGCAGACGCCGGCGACGAAGCTGTTCCACGCCCACACGGCGACCGGGAAATTGAACGCCGAGATGATGCCGACGATGCCGAGCGGGTGGTACTGCTCGTACATGCGGTGTCCCGGGCGCTCGGAATGCATCGTCAGGCCGTAGAGCTGGCGCGAGAGGCCGACGGCGAATTCGCCGATGTCGATCATCTCCTGCACCTCGCCGTCGCCTTCGGGCTTGGACTTGCCCATTTCCAGCGCGACCAGCGAACCCAGCGCGTCCTTGTGCGTGCGCAGCGCGTCCGCGCACAGGCGGATGGCCTCGCCGCGGCGCGGCGCCGGGGTCGTGCGCCAGACCCTGAACGCCGCCTGCGCGCGCTCGAGGATCAGTTCGTAATCGGCCTGCGACGACGCGTAGACCCGCCCGAGCACCTCGCCATTGCCCGGGTTCACGGGTTCGATCACGCCCGCGTCACGGGTTTTCGACCATTCGCCGTGGCCGAGGTAGGTGCCGGATTCCTGGGCGGTCAGGCCGAGGGCGGTGAGGACTGCATGGGTCATTGCGGGCTCCGAAGGCGGACGGCCAAGGCTCGGCCGGAAAGGTGCGGCCCCGATACGATTCGAACGTACGACCTTCCCCTTAGGAGGGGGACGCTCTATCCAGCTGAGCTACGGGGCCAAGGCCGCCGATTATCGCAGAAAGAAAAAGGCCGGACGCGAGTCCGGCCTTTCGATTCGTGGTGGAGAGGATGGGGATCGAACCCACGACCTCATCGATGCGAACGATGCGCTCTCCCAGCTGAGCTACCCCCCCACGGAAGGTCCGGCGATTATAAAGGCCCCCGCCGCCGTTGGAAACCCTGTGCCCGGAAATCTGCTCAGAGCAGATTATCGGGGCAGGAGGGGGGCGAGCACGGGTTCGAGGAGTTCGCGGCGCCAGCCGGACAGCGCGTCGGGCCAGCCGCGGCCATCGAGGAGGGCTTCGAGGTGGCGGCGAGCGCAGAGCAGGCCGTCGGGCAGCCCGTGCGCGCGCGCCTGTGCGGCCACCGCTTCCTGCAGGGCTTTCAGTGCCTGCTTGTCGTAGGTCGGCTCGCGCAGCAGCGGCAGTGCGCGTTCTTCGGCGGTGATGTCGGCCGACAGCAGGTTCCACAGTTCGGCGCGCGACTTGCGCGGTGCTTTCGGGTGCCGGTCCAGTACGTCCTCGAACGCGGTGGCATCCGCCGGTGGACGCCGCGCGAGCATCACCGCCAGCTCGGGATCGAGCACCCAGCTTTTCGGCCGGTCGCTCCGTCGCGCTTCGCGGTCGCGCCAGCGCAGCAGGCGCCACAGTCGCGCCTGGCCCCCGGCGTCGAGGGACTGCGCGCTGCGCAGCGACAGATGCGGCCACGGATCGTCGCCGTCGGCAGCGGCCTGTCGCAGTGCGCGCTCGGCGTCGGCCAGGCGCCAGTCGTCACGCCCCAGAGCCTGCAGCATCGGCGCCAGGTGCGCGTGCACCGCATGCAGATAGCGCACGTCGTCGGCGGCGTATTCGCGCTGCGCGTCGCTGAGCGGGCGCCGCAGCCAGTCCGAACGCGTTTCGCCCTTGGCGAGCGCGACGCCGGTGATCATCTCCACGAGCTTCTGATAGCCCAGGCCGGCGCCGAGCCCGCACAGCGCCGCGGCCACCTGCGTGTCGAACAGCGGCGCCGGCAGGGCGTCGCAGCCGCGCTGCAGCGCCTGCAGGTCCTCGCTGGCGCTGTGCATCAGCTTCGTCACCGCCGGATCGACGAGCAGCGGCCGCAACGCAGCGGCGATGCCGGGCGCCAGCGGATCGACCAGCAGCACGTCGCCCGGCACCGCCAGCTGCACCAGCGCCAGCTGGGGATAGAACGTGCGCTCGCGGATGAATTCGGTGTCGAGCGCGACCAGCGGCTGGCCGGCCCAGCCGGCGAGATGCGCGGCGAGGTGTTCGGGGGTGTCGATCCAGATCAAGACGGAAGCCGCGGTTGCCAGAAGCCGGCACCTTAGCCTAACTTCGGGCAGCCCAGGTCGATCCGACGCCACCCGGCCCCGCGCCTGCGAATGTCCCCTTTCCTGCGAATCCCCGGCGTGCTCCTGGTCGCCGTGCTCGCGACCGCCTGCGGCGATCGCGATGCCGCCGACGCGCCGTCCGGCGAAGCGCCGGCCGCCGTCGACCCGGCGGTGCTCGAAGCGCCGGTCGTGAGCGGCACCGGCGCCACGACCCCGGTCGCCGACGTGGGCGAATGGTCGCCGGCGCTCGCGGCCGTCGCCGCCGACGACATCGACGGCGTGCTGCGTGCGCTGCCGACGCATCCGGAGCTGGCGTCCTACCGCGAGCGGGTCGCCGCCGGGC
>CBIHMN010000334.1:0-2850 GCA_966211005.1 uncultured Arenimonas sp. | reverse complement strand
GCGCGACGATGCGGCCGTGGTCCATCACGACGATGCGGTCGGCCTTCAGCACGGTGGCGAGCCGGTGCGCGATGACGATCGTCGTGCGGCCCTGCATCAGGCGCTCGAGCGCGTGCTGCACGGCGCGTTCGCTCTGCGCGTCGAGCGCGCTGGTGGCCTCGTCGAGCAGCAGGATCGGCGCGTCCTTCAACAGCGCCCGGGCGATCGCGAGGCGCTGCTGCTGGCCGCCGGACAGGCGCGCGCCGCGCTCGCCGAGTTCGCTGGCATAGCCGCCGGGGAGGGCGGCGATGAACTCGTGCGCCTCGGCGCTGCGCGCGGCGGCCTCGACGTCCGCGTCGGTCGCGCCGAGCCGGCCATAGCGGATGTTGTCGGCGGCGCTCGCGGCGAAGATCACCGGATCCTGCGGCACCAGCGCGATGTGCGCGCGCACCTGCGCCGGGTCGAGCGCGCGCAGGTCGGCGCCGTCGAGCGTGAGCCGGCCCGATTCCGGGTCGTGGAAGCGCAGCAGCAGCTGGAACACCGTGCTCTTGCCGGCACCCGACGGGCCGACCAGCGCCACCGTTTCGCCGGGGGCGACGTCGAGGCTGAAGCCCTCCAGCGCCGGCAGGTCCGGACGGGTCGGGTAGTGGAAGCGCACGTCGCGCATCGCGATCCGGCCCCGCACCGGCTCGGGCAGCGTCGCCGGCGCTTCCGCGGGGGCGAGCGAGGTGCGTTCGTCGAGCAGCTCGGCGATCCGGCCCATGCCGCCCGAGGCGCGCTGCACTTCGTTCCACACCTCGCTCAGCGCCGTCACCGAGCCGGCGCCGATCATCGCGTACAGCAGGAACTGGCCGAGCGTGCCGGCGCTCATCGCGCCGTCGATCACGTCGCGCGCGCCGACCCACAGCACCGCGGTGATCGAGCCGAACACCAGCACGATCACCGTGGCGGTCAGCACCGCCTGCATCCGGATGCGCTTGCGCGCGGTGCCGAGCGCGAGCCGCACGGCGGCGCCGAAGCGGTCGCGCTCGTACGGTTCGCGGGCGTAGCTCTGCACGGTGTGCATCGCGCCGAGCGTCTCCGCGGCGCGGGCGTTGGCGTCGGCGACGCGGTCCTGCGCGTCGCGGGCGATCTTCCGGACGCGCCGGCCCGACAGCACCATCGGCAGCACGACCAGCGGGATCCCGAGCAGCGCGAACAGCGCCAGCCGCGGGCTGGTGACCGCCAGCATCACCGCGCTGCCGACCACGGTGATCGTGCTGCGCAGCGCCACCGACATGCTGGAGCCGACGACGCTGCGCAGCAGCTCGGTGTCGGCCGACAGCCGCGATACCAGCTCGCCGGTGCGCGTGCGTTCGAAGAACGCCTGGTCGAGTCCGAGCAGGTGCCCGTACAACGCCTGTCGCAGGTCGGCGATGACGCGCTCGCCGAGCAGCGTGACGAAATAGAACCGCGCCGCGGTGGCCAGCGCCAGCAGCACCGCGACCGCGAACAGCAGCGCGAACCACGGGTCGACCGAGCCGCCGGCGCGGAAGCCTTCGTCGATCACGTAGCGGATCGCGACCGGCAGCCCGAGCGTCGCGCTCGACGACAGCGCCAGCGATGCCAGCCACGCCACCAGCAACGGCCGGTGCGGGCGCAGGAACGGCAGCAGCCCGCGCAGCGGCGCGAGCGCGGGGCGGGCAGGGGCGTCGCTCATTCGCGCTCCGGGTCGTCGAGGGTGGCGGCGCCGCGGCTCAGGTCCCGCAGCCGCTCGGCCAGTCCGGGATAACTGGAGGCGGGAACGCGCAGCGACAAGTGCAGGCCGTGTTCGTCGAACACTTCCCCGGTCTTCGCGGCGCCGGTGCGGGCCAGCAGTTCGTGCACGGTGGCGGCGAGCGCGAAATCACAGTGGAGCGTCGTCTCGCGCCAATGCACGAGCGGTCGGCGCGGCGCGGCCCGCAGGCACTCCGCGGCGACGCCGCCGTACGCGCGCACCAGCCCGCCCACGCCCAGGTTCGTGCCGCCGTACCAGCGGACCACCAGCACCGCGACGCGGTCCACGCCCTGGCCGTCGATCGCCGCGAGGATCGGCCGGCCGGCGCTGCCGCCGGGCTCGCCGTCGTCATTGAACCGGTAGGCGTCGCCGATCCGCCACGCCCAGCAGTTGTGCGTGGCCTGGGGATCGGAAACGCCGGCGATCCAGGCCATCGCGTCGTCGGGCGAATCCACCGGCGCCGCATGCGCGACGAACCGGCTGCGCTTCGCTTCCAGCGCGGCCTGCGCCGGGGCGCGAGCGTCTCGGCGGCCGCCATCAGCGCAGCAGCGGCGCGAGGTCGGCCGGGATGGCGAGATCGGGGTGGGTTTCGCGCAGCAGGCGCAGGCTCGCGCGGGCGCCGTCGTGGTCGCCGGCGCGCCAGCGTTCGCGCACGCGGTCGATCCAGCGCGACGGCGGCAGCGATTCGTCTTCCGCGACCGGTGGCAGCGCGCGCGGGGCCGGCGCCGCGACCGCCGCGGCCGCGGGTTGCGCGGCGTCGGCGGCGCTGTCGGTTTCCGCGAACGCATCGGCAGCCGCGCGCTGGGCCCGCGCGGCTTCGCCGCCGGCCAGCTCGCGTGCGGCCGCTTCGCGCTCACGCTGCGCATCGACCTGCCGCGCTTCGAGCCGACGCGCCGTGTCGAGCCGGTTGATCTCGGACGGGCTGCTGCGCAGGCGCTCGGCGTTGTCGCCGCGGCGCCGCGTGGCTTCCGCCGGCGCGGCGGCGGCCGGGGCGTCCGCCAGCGACGGCGAGGGTGCCGGGAAAGCCTGTGGGGCCGGCGCGGCCTCGGCGGCCGGTGCCGGCGCCTGCACGGGTGCGGGGGTCGACGTCGCGGCGGGCGGTGGCGGGGCTGGCG
>CBIHMN010000333.1:0-2852 GCA_966211005.1 uncultured Arenimonas sp. | reverse complement strand
TCGCACGTGCGTTCTACGTCTGGCTGTCGGTGTTCAACCTGCTGGTGATCTCGGTCGCGTGGAGCGTGCTCGCCGACCTGATGCCGTCGGGCCAGGCGACGCGGCTGTTCGCGGCGATCGCCGCCGGCATCAGCGTCGGC
Source organism: uncultured Arenimonas sp. (assembly GCA_966211005.1). Taxonomy (GTDB): domain Bacteria; phylum Pseudomonadota; class Gammaproteobacteria; order Xanthomonadales; family Xanthomonadaceae; genus Arenimonas. Next base: position 2,712 of record CBIHMN010000333.1, on the reverse strand, counting down.
GGTCTGGTCGGGCCGCTGCTCGGTGTCGCGCTGGTCGGCACCGTCGGCATCGCCGGGCTGCTGGTGGTCGCCGCGGCCCTGCTGCTGGCGTCGGCGGTCGCCGCCGGCTGGCTGCAGCACTGGCGCGATGCGCACCCGTTGCAGGCCGCGTCGTCCGATGCGCGCCATGCGCGCATCGGCGGCAACCCGCTCGCCGGGCTGGGCCTGCTCGCCCGCTCGCGCTATCTGCTGGGCATCGCCGCGTTCGTCGTGCTGCTGGCGAGTGTCACCACGTTCCTCTACTTCGAACAGGCGCGTCTGGTGGAACTGCATTTTCCCGACCGCGTCGACCAGGTGCGCGTGTTCGGCTGGATCGACGTCACCGTGCAGGCGCTGGCGCTGCTGACGCAGCTGTTCCTGACCGGCCGCCTCGTGCGCCGGCTCGGCCTCGTGGTGCTGTTGACGACCGTGCCGCTCGCCATGGCGGCCGGTTTCCTCTGGCTCGCGTTCGCGCCGACGTTCGCCGTGTTCGTCGTGGTGATGATCGCGCGCCGCGCCGGTGAATACGCCCTCGCCCGCCCCGGGCGCGAGATGCTGTTCACCGTCGTCCCGCCGGTCGAGAAATACAAGGCGAAGAACGTGATCGACACGGCCGTGTACCGCGGCGCCGACGCGGTATCGGCGTGGGTGCGCACGGGCATCGACGCGCTCGCGACGCATCCGGCCGCGGTGATGGTGGCGGGAGCCGTGCTGGCGGTGGGGTGGGCGGGGTGTGGCGGGTGGTTGGCGCGGCGGTTCGGGGGAAAAAGCGGATAGGAATATAGGATTGGCGTGACAGTGGAAGCCGGCTTCGTGACGGGACCCCGCGTGCACGCACTCGCTATCTCGTAGTTCCCATACCCCGTATCCGCTCTTCGAGCCCTCAGTTTCTGCGCTGGCTCAAGGCCACGCTTCCCAGAATCAACGCGCACGCCACGCCCATCCGCCACGTCAGCGGTTCGCCGAGCAGCGACCACGCCCACGCGACGGCGGCGATCGGAACGAGGTAGGTCACGGTCACGGCGCGCGCCGCGCCGATGCGCTGGATCAGGCGGTAATACATCGCGTACGCGAGGCCGGTGCAGACCACGCCGAGCGCGATCGCGGAACCCCATGCCCGGCCCGACACCGCATGCTCCGGCCAGTGCCATGCCGCGAGCGGCAGCGACATCAGCGCCGCGCAGCCCAGTGTCGCCGCCGCGAGCGCGAGGGGCGGCAGTCCGGCGAACAGGCGCGGGACGAGATTCGCGCCGACGCCGTACATCAGCGCCGCGAACATGCCCGCCGCGGCCGCGGGGCCGACACTGGCGCCGTCGGCCTTGTCGCTCGCCAGCACCACCACGCCGACGAAGCCGACCGCGAGCGCGATCCATTTGCGCACGCCGATCTTCTCGTGGAAGAAGGCGAATGCGACCAGCGCCGTGAACAGCACCGCCATCGCGTTGGTGATCGCGCCGACGCCCGCCGGCGCGCGCTGCGCCGCCCACGCGAACAGCAGGAACGGCACCGCCGAGTTGATCGCGCCGACGAGCGCCAGTTTCGGCCACAGCGCGCGCGGGAAGCGCGCCCGATGCAGCCACAGGAACGGCAGCAGGATCGCCGCGCCGAGCACCAGCCGCAGCTCCGACAGCACCGACGCGCCGAATTCCGGGGCCGCGACCCGCTGGAACAGGAACGACGCGCCCCAGATCGCGGCGAGCAGCCCCAGTTCCACCGGGGTGCGCCAGTCGGCGACACCGGCGGGCCGGACGTCGGCGGCGAGCACGGGATTCTTCATGGCGTGAGCTCGATTCATGGCTGGAGCGCATTGTCGCCCGTCGCGGATTCCTTACAAGCGCGTACTATCGGGGTCAGCCATGAATCTGACGCGAGGCTCGTGATGGCCCTTCGGTCCGACTGGTTGCCGGCACTGGCGGCTTTCGAGGCGGCCGCCCGCCACCAGAACTTCGCCCACGCGGCGGAGGAACTGCACCTCACCGCGAGCGCGGTGAGCCATCACGTGCGCAAGCTCGAATCGCGGCTCGGCGTGGTGCTGTTCCAGCGCCAGGCGCGCGGCGTCGCGCTGACGGCGGAAGGCCGCCGGCTGGCCGACGCGTCGAGCAACGCGCTGGCCGACCTCGAAGTGACCCTGACCGCGCTGCGCGGCGGCCAGGCCGGCCTGCCCCGCGTCCGGATCTCGACGCTGCATTCGCTCAGTGTCAGCTGGCTGATGCCGCGGCTGCCGCGGTTCGCCGCGGCGCACCCCGACATCGCGCTCGGCTTCGAGACCGACAGCACGCTCGCCCGGTTCGACGACGGCGGCCCCGATCTGGCGATCCGCCACGGGCCCGGCCAATGGCCGGGGCTCACCGCGCATCCGCTGATGGACGAGACGCTGTTCCCGGTCGCGGCGCCGACGATGCCCGGCCTCGACGCCGTACGCGAACCCGCCGACATCCTCGCGCTGCCGCTGGTCTCCGACCTCGCGCGGCAGGGATGGCCCGACTGGTTCCGCGCCGCCGGCGTGCACGGCCCGCGCTTCGAGGAACGCTGGCGCTTCGTCGACAGTACCGGTGCGATGAGCGCCGCCGCGGCCGGTCTCGGCGCCGCGCTCGCCCGCGACCGCATCGTCGCGCCGTGGCTGGCGGCCGGCACGCTGGTCCGCCTGCCCGGCCCCGTCCTCCCCGCGCGCTGGAGCTATCACGTGGTCTACCC
>CBIHMN010000332.1:0-2861 GCA_966211005.1 uncultured Arenimonas sp. | reverse complement strand
TAGCGCATCGGCGTCGACAGGATGCGGTCGACGAAGATCGCGCCGGTGGCCTTGTCCACCTCGTACTTGACCGGGTCGGCGTCCTTCGGGATCTCGATGACGACGTTGATTTCGTTGGGAACGTCGCGACCGGACGGGACGAGGTCGAGGGCCATGGCGGATCTCCTGCAGTGCCCGGCGGGGCGGATTCCAAGGGGGCGCAAGAATACGGGAAAGGGGTGGCGCCCGCACTCGGGCCGCGGGTTCGGGCTGCGCCCTTCACAGCCCGCGGCCCAGCCCCCAGAATAGGCCCGTCGCCGTCCGGAGCCCTCCGATGTCCGCCTCCCTGCTCGACTACAAGGCGCTGGAACTGCTGCGCATGCTCGACCGCGACCAGCCGGGGTCGTTCAGCGAATTCGTCCGGATGTTCGTGCACGAGGCCCCCGAACTGGTGAAGCGGATGGAGCAGGCACAGATCGCCGGCGATGCCGATTCGCTCGGCAAGTCGGCGCACTACCTGCGTTCGGCGGCGCTGGCGATGGGGGCGACGCACCTCGTGGAGGTCTGCCAGGGCCTCGAGCACCTGAGCGACGCCGAGGTGGCCGATCCGGCGATCCAGCCCAAGTTCGACAAGCTGCGCCGCGCGACGCGTGATGCGCTGCTGCTGCTCTTGCAGGAAGTGCCGCAGATCTAAGCGAGAGTTCGCTTAGATCCCCACGATGCGTGCGCTGGGAAGCGCGCACGCATCGCGGGCCCCATGCTCATCACTTCCGATCCCCTGCGCCTTCGGCGCGCCCCCTTACCAAGGGGGGACTCTCCTCCATGCGGATTCACTCTCACGTCACCGGTGGGGCGGAATGGTCGGGGTTCCCCCCTCGACTCCGCAGGTGCCCCGATGGCCGACAAGAATCCGCCGCGCCACGCGGCGTCCGACGCGAATTCCGGCCCTCGGGGCGAGGGCGGCGAGCTGCAGGCGCAGGCGGGCGGGACGCACCCGCGGCTGACGACGGCGCAGGGCATCCCGGTCGCCGACAACCAGAACTCGCTGCGGCCGGCGCCACGCGGCCCGACGCTGCTGGAGGATTTCATCCTCCGCGAGAAGATCACGCACTTCGACCACGAGCGGATTCCGGAGCGGATCGTGCATGCGCGCGGGCACGCGGCGCACGGGTACTTCGAGCTGACGGACTCGCTGGCGGAGTTCACGAGCGCGAAGATCCTGACGCAGACGGGGCAGCGCACGCCGGTGTTCGCGCGCTTCTCCACGGTGGCCGGCGGTTCCAGCTCGGTCGACACGCCGCGCGACATCCGCGGTTTCGCCGTGAAGTTCTACACCGCCGACGGGAACTGGGATCTCGTCGGCAACAACGCGCCGGTGTTCTTCATCCAGGACGCGCTGAAGTTCCCCGACCTCGTGCACTCGGTGAAGATCGAGCCCGACCGCGGCTTCCCGCAGGCCACGGCCGCGCACGACACGTTCTGGGATTTCATCTCGCTGATGCCCGAGTCGATGCACACGATCATGTGGGCGATGAGCGACCGGGCGATCCCGCGCAGCATGCGGATGATGGAAGGCTTCGGCGTGCACACGTTCCGCCTGCTCGACGACGAAGGTCGCAGCACGTTCGTGAAGTTCCACTGGCGACCGCGCCTGGGCATGCAGTCGACGCTGTGGGACGAGGCGGCCAAGCTGCAGGGTGCCGACAACGACTACCAGCGCCGCGACCTGTGGGAAGCGATCGACCAGGGCAGGTTCCCGGAATGGGACCTGGCGGTACAGCTGTTCACCGAGGAAGACGCGGCGTCGTTCCCGTTCGACCACCTCGACCCGACCAAGCTCGTTCCCGAGGAGCTGGTGCCGCTGCGCGTCGTCGGCCGCATGGTGCTCGACCGCAACCCGGACAATTTCTTCGCCGAGAACGAGCAGGTGGCGTTCTGCCCGGCGAACATCGTGCCGGGCATCGACTTCTCCAACGACCCGCTGCTGGCCGGTCGGCTGTTCTCGTATCTCGACACGCAGCTCATCCGGCTCGGCGGGCCGAACTTCCACCAGATTCCGGTCAACGCGCCGAAATGTCCGTTCGCGCACCACCAGCGCGACGGCCACATGCAGATGGCGGTTCCGAAGGGCCGCGTCGCGTACGAGCCGTCGAGCCTGGAAGCGGACTCTCCGCGCGCGAGCCGCGCCGAAGGCTTCCGTTCGTTCGCGCAGCCGGCCGACGACGGGGTGAAGGGCCGCATTCGCGCCGAGAGCTTCGCCGACCACTACAGCCAGGCGAGGCAGTTCTATCGCAGCCAGCTGCCGATCGAGCAGGCACACATCGCCGGCGCGCTGATCACCGAGCTGTCCAAGGTCGAAACCGTCGCGATTCGCGAGCGCATGGTCGGCCACCTGCGCCACATCGACGAGGACCTCGCCGCGCGGGTCGCCGCGCAGCTCGCGATCGACCCGCTGCCGCCGGCGCCGCCGGCCGCGGTGATGCCCGAAGACCGGCCGCCGTCGGCCGCGCTGAGCATCATCGCGAACAGGAAGGACACGCTCGAAGGCCGTTGCGTCGGCCTGCTGATCGCCGACGGCAGCGACGGCGCCGGCATCGCGAAGCTGCGCGAGGCCGTCGAAGCGGAAGGCGCGTCGCTGAAACTGGTCGCGCCGAAGATGGCGGTGACGCTGAAGGACGGCACGAAGCAGCCGGTCGACGGCCGCCTCGCGAACACGCCGTCGGTGCTGTTCGACGCGGTGGCCAGCATGATCCCGCTCGAAGCGGCGGAGACGCTGAAATCGGAAGGCGCGGCGGTCGACTGGTTCCGCGACGCGTTCGGCCACCTGAAGGCGATCATGGCGTGCAAGGGCACGCGGATGATCCTGGAAGCGGGCGGCGTGC
>CBIHMN010000331.1:0-2876 GCA_966211005.1 uncultured Arenimonas sp. | reverse complement strand
AGCACGGTGTTGTGGATCGCGATGATGGCCTTCAGGCCCGCGTCCTTGTTGTGGCAGAACACGACTTCCTCGTGGCCCGAGGTCGAGATGGTTTCGAAGATCATGGATGGCTCCGGTCCGGCGAGGAGGCGGGTCCGCGCGACGCTGCGCGCGAGGTATCGCTCGAAGAACGACCCGCAAGTGATTGAATTGGTTGCGTGATTTGCCCGTGACAGGGAGTCGACGGGGGTTTCGGGCGCGCCGTAGTGTAAAGCAATCGTCCGGAACGGGCAGGGCCGCCCGGGCGGGGGCGGCGGGCGTGCGCGTGGCCGTGGCCGGTCCCGCGCGGTGCAGGCGTTGGACTTCGAGCCTGACGGTTCACTCCCTCCCCGGAGAGCCGTCGGCAGATCCTCCGGGATCGAATTGGGCGATCGCGACGCGATCGCCTTTTTTTTGCGGCGCTATCTCGTGCGCATCGCCAGTTCGCGACACGATCACTCCGCGTTCGACGGGGCAGGGTGTAAATTCAGCCACCGCCTCCTATATTCACAGGCATGGCCGAACTGCAACGCATCGACGATCTCCCCGGAAGCTTCGGCTACGGCGCGGGCCTGCTGTACGGGCTGCCGCAGCCGCCGCGCTGGATGGGCGAGGTGCGGCCGGACCTGCAGAAGGTGATCCTGCTGCTCGACAGCAGCGAGATGCTGTTCGGGCACCTCACCGGCCTCGACTGGGAAGGCGGCAACGTGCTGCTGCGCTCGGCCGACGAGACCCATTCCAACCCCATCGCCAACCTGCGCGGCATCCTGCTGAGCGCCGATACCGACGGCCGCGCGGTGGCGCCGCCCCGGTCGGTGGCGAGCACGGTGCGCTACCGCGACGGCGGCGAATGGCGGGTGCACTCGCACACCTGCAGCGCCGACCTGTTCGGGGTCGGCTTCTTCGCGGTCGCCGAGGAAGAGCTGCACGCGATCTTCGTGCCGTGGCGGGTGCTCGCCGACCACCGGGTCACGTTCGAATCCGGCCTCGACGACCACAACCGGGCACGGCTGCAGCGCGAGGTGGCGTTCCGGCGGGGTGCCGAGATCGACCGGCTGCGCGGCGCCAGCCTGCATCTGGTCACCGGCGACCGCCGTGACGCCGAAGCCCGTCGCAGCGTGTACGCGAAAGCATTTTCCGGCCCGCAGGACCGCTGAGTGTCGTCGCTGGCGCGGTGGCGGCTGGCCGAGCAGCACTGGGCCGCGCACCAGCGCGAGGCCGCCGCCTCCGAATACCGGCAGCTGCTGGCCGACCCCGACTGGATCCTGCCGGCGAGCCTGCGCCTCGGCGCGATCGCGATGGGCAGCGGCGACGTCCGCGGCGCGGTCGAACATGCCCTGCAGGCCCATGCCGCGCGCGAGCCCGACCCGGTGCTGCTCGAGGCCCTGTGCCGGCTGCTGCTGGACGTGGGCGAGCTGCGCGCCGCGCTCGACTGCGTCGACGACCCGGCGGTGGCCGAGTGCACCGAACCCGCCGTGTTGTTCGGCCTCGGCCGGATGATGTCCGCCCAGGGCCTGCCGGACCGCTCGCTGCCGCTGCTGCGGCGCGCGCAAACCCACGGCGCCGTCGGCCCCGAGCTGCATTACCGGCTCGGCAATGACGAGGCGTATGCCGGCCATGCCGACGCCGCGCGCCGCGAATACGAAAGCTGCCTGCGCCTCGCGCCCGATTTCGCACCGGCGCACCGGGGCCTCGCCAAGCTCGCGCGGGCGACGCCGGAGCGCAACCACGTCGCGCGGCTGCGGTCGCTGGCGCAGCGCATCGCCGACGCGCACCCCGACGCGCCGCTGGTGCATTACGCGCTGTTCAAGGAACTCGACGACCTCGGCCAGCCCGACGCCGCGTGGCCGGCGCTGGCCCACGGCATGCGGCTGCGCCGCGCCCAGGTGCGCCACGATGATGCGGACGAAGCGGCGCTGTTCGTGGCGCTGCACCGGGTCACCGCGGCGCAGGCGTCGCCGGTGTCGGCAGCGCACGACGCGGAGGCGGGCCCGCAGCCGGTCTTCATCGTCGGCCTGCCGCGCTCCGGCACGACGCTGCTGGAGCGGATCCTCGGCGCGCATCCGGACGTCGCCGATGCCGGCGAACTGCGCGATGCCGTCGCGCAGCTGCGCTGGTGCACCAACCTCGCCGGCGGCCCGCATCCCGACGCGGCGCTGGTCGACGCGGCACGCGGGACCGACCTGCACGCGTTCGGCCGACGCTATCTCGCGCACACGCAGTGGCACGCCGGTGGCCGCCGCCTGTACACCGACAAGCTGCCGGCGAACTACCTGCTCGTGGGGTTGCTCGCGAACGCGCTGCCGCAGGCACGCTTCCTGCACCTGTCCCGTTCCGCGATGGATGTGTGCTTCTCGAACCTCAAGGAACTGTTCGCCGACGCGTACCCGCATACCTATGACCAGCGCGAGATGGCGGCGCACTACCACCGCTACCACGCCCTGATGGCGCACTGGCGCGCGCAGTTTCCCGGACGGATCCTCGACGTCGATTACGACGCGTTGGTCACCGACCCGGAAGCGACGGCGCGCCGCGTGCTCGGGTTCCTCGGGCTCGACTGGGATGCCGCGGTGCTCGCGCCGCAGGCACGATCCGGGATCGTCGCCACCGCCAGTTCCGCGCAGGTGCGCGAGCCGATCCACGGCCGGTTCGTCGGGCAGTGGCACCGTTACGCATCGCACCTGCAACCGCTGCGGGAGGCACTGGGCGAATTCGCCGGCTGATCCGCCGTCAGGTCGGACGGGCAGGGCGAAGCCGGGCGACGCCGACTGCGATCAGGGCCAGGTCCAGTTCCCGCCGCCGTCGGCGCAGTTGAGGATCGGCACCGCGAAATCGTGCATCACGTTCTCGCGCGCGAC
>CBIHMN010000330.1:0-2899 GCA_966211005.1 uncultured Arenimonas sp. | reverse complement strand
GGTCTCGGCGTAGAAACGCGCGGCGGCTTCGGCGTCGCCGACCGGGTACCCTCGGTGTTCCCGACCGCCGAAGGAGCCCCGCGATGATCCCGAAGCTGCAACCCTGCCTGTGGTACGTCGGCGACGCCGAAGCCGCCGCGCGTTTCTACGCCGAGACCTTTCCCGACAGCCGGGTCGGCGACATCCTGCGTGCGCCGTCGGATTTCCCCGCCGGCAAGGCCGGCGACGTGCTCACCGTCGACGTCGTGATCCTCGGCACGCCGTTCGTGCTGCTCAACGGCGGGCCGGTGTTCACGCACAGCGAGGCGGTGAGTTTCCAGGTCGCGACCGACGACCAGGCCGAAACCGACCGCTACTGGAACGCGATCGTCGACGGCGGCGGGCAGGCGAGCGTCTGCGGCTGGTGCAAGGACCGCTGGGGCGTGTCGTGGCAGATCACGCCGCGCCGGCTGACCGGCTACATGAAGGCCGGCGGCGAGACGGCGAAGCGCGCGTTCGAGGCGATGATGACGATGCGCAAGATCGACATCGCGGCCCTCGAGAAGGCGGTGGAAGGCTGAACCGACCGGGCCTGGAACCGCGCCGCGTGGCCATCGATGCCCTGTCCCCGCGCCGCGTCGCGGCGATCCTGTTCGCGCTGACGCTCGGCGGCTTCGCGATCGGCACCAGCGAGTTCGCCGGCATGGGGCTGATGCCGGCGATGGTGGCGTCGCTCGGCGTGGACGAAGTGCGGATCGGGCATCTGATCAGCGCGTACGCGCTCGGCGTGGTCGTGGGCGCGCCGGTGCTGGCGGTGCTGGGCGCCGGCTGGCGGCGCAAGCCGCTGCTGCTCGCGCTGATGGGGTTCTACGCGCTCGGCAATCTCGCCAGCGCGCTGGCGCCGACCTACGGCACGGTGATGCTCGCGCGCTTCGTCGCCGGGTTGCCCCATGGCGCGTACTTCGGCGTGGCGGCGCTGGTGGCGGTGGCGATCAGCCCGCCGGACCGGCGCGGACGCGCGGTGAGTTTCGTGATGCTGGGGCTGACGCTGGCGATCCTGATCGGCAATCCGATCGCGACGTGGGCCGGCCAGCACGTCGACTGGCGCTGGGTGTACGCCGCGGTCGCCGTGATCGCGCTGCTCACCGCCGGGCTGCTCGCGCGCTGGCTGCCGGCGCGCGTGCATGCCGCGCGTTCGGATCCGCGACGCGAACTGCGTGCGTTCCACCGGTTGCCGGTGTGGCAGGCGCTGGGCATCGGGGCGATCGGTTTCGCCGGGATGTTCGCGGTGTTCAGCTACATCGCGCCGACCATGCTGCACGTGACGCGCGTGTCGCCGGCGTGGATTCCGGTCGCGCTGGCCGGGTTCGGTCTGGGCGGCGTGATCGGCAACTTCACCGGCGGCTGGCTGTTCGACCGCTACCGGCTGCGCGGCGCGGGGTTCGTGCTGGTGTGGGCGATCGGCGTGCTGCTCGCGTTCCCGTGGGCGGCGCAGTCGCTGCCGACGCTGCTGCTGGCGACCGTCGCGATCGGCGGCCTGGGCGCGCTCGGTCCGCTGCTGCAATCGCATCTGATGGACGTCGCGGGCGATGCGCAGACACTCGCCGCCGCGTCGCACCACGCGGCGTTCAACGCGGCCAACGCGCTCGGCCCGTGGCTGGGCGGACTCGCGATCACGGCGGGATTCGGCTGGACGTCGACCGGCTATGTCGGCGCCGCGACCGCCCTCGTCGGACTCGGAATCTACGCGCTGGCGCTGCGCACCGCGGATTGAAAATCTGCTCAGAGCAAATTAAAAACTTGCTCAGAGCAGATTATTCGCGGGGCGCGGGGTCGCGGCGGCGGCTGGGCGCACCCGGCGCCACCAGAGCCACAGCGCGCACGCGGCGATGACCAGCACGATGAGCGCCATCGCGCCCTTCGCGGTGCGGTCGGCGAATCCGGTGGCCATGATCGGACCACCGGCGATCGCCCACACCATCGCCGCGCAGGTCGCAGCCGACAGCACGACTTCGGCGCGGCGCAGCCACGCCGGGCGACGGCCGCTGACGAGCACGACGAGGGCGATGGGCACGTTGGCGGCGACCAGCGCCAGCAGCACCGGGCCGCGCAGCGCGACGAACTCCGCGCTGTACGTGAGCGCCGCGACCGCGGCCGGCGCGGCGGTGCCGGGCCAGAACAGGTCGAGCACGCGCGCCGGCTGCAGCAGGATGCCGATGCCGGCGAGCATCCCCACCAGCCCCAGCGCGATGGCGGCGCGACCCCCGTTGATCGCGTCCGGAGCGCGCGGTGTCCATGCCGATGCGCGCGGACCGCGGCGACGTCCCCACGCGGCCGCGCCGAACCAGAGGACGAGGACGCCCGGCCACCACGGCGACGGGATCACCGTTCCCACCCACCAGCGGCCGAGCAGCGACAGCGTGTCCAGGCCCGGCGCGTCCCGCAGCACGGACACGAACCCCGCAATCCAGATCAGCAGCAGTCCGACGACCGATGCGACGACGAAGCGCCGGCCGTCCGCCGCATCGATGACCGTCAGCGGCGTGCGGTAGCGGTCGGCGACTTCGGCCGGCTCGCCGAACGCGCGTACCAGCGCGAGGGCCATCGGCGCATCCGGCGCTCGCCCCTCGGCGGCGGCCACACCCTGCAGTTCCTCCGCGAGCAGTGCCTGCAGCTCGAACGCGACGTCGCCGCGGCGGCGGCGCGGCAGGCGCGCGGCGACATCGGCCACGTACGCGGTGATCACGGCATCGGCATCCATCGTCATTCCCCTTCCAGTAGTCGATCCATCGCGGCGTTCAGGCCCTGCCACGACCCGCGCAGGGTGCGGAACAGCTTCCGGCCCTCGGCGTTGAGGGCGTAGTACCTGCGCGGCGGGCCGCCTTCGACGCGCCATTCGCTGGCGAGCACGCCCTGCGCT
>CBIHMN010000329.1:0-2904 GCA_966211005.1 uncultured Arenimonas sp. | reverse complement strand
CCTTCAGCGACAGCACCTGCCCGTCCTGCACGATCGCCATCGCCATCCCGGGGATGCGCGACCGCACGAACGTCTGTTCGGCGAGGCGTTCCATCTCGCGTGCATGGGGAGTGAAAGCGGGCGTGTCGGCCGCGACGACGGGGAGCGCGGCGGCGAGCGCCAGCGCGGCGAAGAGGGAACGGATGAGCCCGGACGGGCGCGCTTTCGTGCGTGGCATGACCGACGTATGCTTGCGGAACGGACGCATTCTAGCCCGCCGGCGAGAGCGGCCCGTGAACCGCAGGGGAGACCTCCGATGTTGATCTCGCTGATCGTACTGGCCGTCCTCGTCGTCCTCGCCTTCTGGGGCGTCGGCATCTACAACGGGCTCGTCACCGCGCGCAACGCGTTCAAGAACGCCTTCGCGCAGATCGACGTGCAGCTCACTCGGCGCTACGACCTGATCCCGAACCTGGTCGAGGTCGCGAAGGGCTATCTCAAGCACGAGCGCGAGACACTCGAAGCCGTGATCCAGGCGCGTGCCGCCGCGGTCAGCGGTCTGGCCGCGGCCAAGGCGAACCCGGGCGATCCCGCGGCGATGGCGGCGCTCGGCGGCGCCGAATCCGGGCTCGCCGGCGCGCTCTCGCGGCTGATGGTGGTGGCCGAGGCGTACCCCGACCTGAAGGCGAACCAGAACATGATGCAGCTCAGCGAGGAACTGACCTCGACCGAGAACCGCATCGCGTTCGCGCGCCAGGCCTACAACGACAGCGTGATGGCCTACAACAACAAGCGCGAGGTGTTCCCGTCGAACATCATCGCCGGCATGTTCGGCTTCATCGCCGCCGCGCTGCTCGAGATCACCGACCCCGGCCAGCGCGAGGCGCCGAAGGTCTCGTTCTGATCGGCGCGCCCGCCCGGCGACGGGCGGGCGCACTGCCGGAGACGGGCGGATGAACTTCTTCGAACGCCAGGACGCCGCGCGGCGGATGTCGCGCCGGCTCGTCTTCCTTTTCGTGCTGGCCGTGGCCGCGATCGTGCTCGCGGTCGACCTGGTGTTCATGGCGGCGTTCGGCGGGCTCGCCGAAGGCGCGGCGTCGCCCGGCGAGCTCGCCGCCGGCCTCGTGGTGTCGACGCTGGTGACGCTGGCGATCATCGGCCTCGCATCGATGTACCGGATGTCGAGCCTGCGCGCCGGCGGCTCGGCGGTGGCACAGCAGCTGGGCGGCACGCCGGTGCCGGAGGACACGCGCGATTTCCATCTGCGGCGGCTGCGTAACGTGGTCGAGGAAGTGGCGATCGCCTCCGGCGTGCCCGTGCCGCAGATCTACGTGCTGGAACAGGAAGCCGGCATCAACGCGTTCGCGGCGGGCTACGCGCCGACCGACGCGGCCGTCGCGGTCACCCGGGGCGCGCTCGACCGGCTCAACCGCGACGAGCTGCAGGGCGTGATCGCGCACGAGTTCAGCCACGTGCTCAACGGCGACATGCGCCTGAACATCCGGCTGATGGGCGTGCTGTTCGGCATCCTCGTGCTGGGCATCATCGGCCGCAAGGTGCTGCTGCACGGGCGCGGCGCGCGCGGCAGGGGCGCGGCGCCGGTGCTGATCGCGGCGCTCGGCCTGTTCATCGTCGGGTACGTCGGCATCTTCTTCGGCCGGCTGATCAAGGCCGGCGTGAGCCGCCATCGCGAGCTGCTGGCCGATGCGTCGGCGGTGCAGTTCACCCGGCAGACCCGCGGGCTGGCCGGGGCGCTGAAGAAGATCGGCGGGCTCGGCGAAGGCTCGAAGCTGGCGAGCCGCGACACCGAGGAAGTGGCGCATATGCTGTTCGGCGACGGCGTCGGATACTCGCGCCTGTTCTCGACCCATCCGCCGCTGCTCGATCGCATCGTCGCGCTGGAGCCGGCGTTCAAGGCGACGGAGCTCGAAGCGCTGGCCGCGCGCTGGCAGCTGCGACCGCCGTCCGGCGTCGACGAGGACGTGGCACTCGGGCTGGCGCGGCGCGAACCGCCGCCGCTGCCGGGTGACCGCACCGAGGTGCGCGTGACGCCGCCGGCCGTGGTGTCGCAGGCCGGCGCGCCGCAGGCGGACGATTACCAGCGCGCGGGCTCGCTCGTGGTCGCGCTGCCGGACGTGCTGCAGGCCGCGGCGCGCGATCGCGAGGAGGCGCTGCCGATGCTGTTCGGGCTGCTGGTGTCCGACGACGCCGAGGCCCGAGAGAAGCAGCTGCGCGAACTGGCGACGCGCGAGGGCGAGCGGGTCGCGCGGCAGGCGTCGGACTACGCCGAGCGGCTGTCGACGCTGCCGCGCACGCTGCATCTGCCGCTGGCGGCGATGGCGATGCCCGTGCTGCGGCGGCGGCCGCGCGCCGATCTCGAGCGGTTCATGGACGCGTGTTTCGCGCTGTCGCACGCCGACGGCCGCATCTCGCTGTTCGAGTACTGCCTCGGGCGGCTTCTGCGCGTGCACGTGCGCGACATCATCGATCCGGCCGGCGCCGCGGTGTCGGCGAACCGCCGCCTCGCCGACACGTCGGAACACGCGGTGACGCTGCTCGCGGTGGTGGCGCAGGCCGGTCACGACGATCCGGCCGCGGCGCAGCGGGCGTTCGGCGCCGGCATCGCCAGCCTGTTCCCGCGGCAGCCCGTGCCGTATTCGCCACCGACCGACCCGCAACGGGCGATGGACGAGGCGTGGCCGTTGCTCGACCGCATCGAACCGATGGGCAAGGCGCTCCTGCTGGAAGGTCTGGTCAACGCCGTGAGCCATGACGGGCGCGTCAGCCTGGAGGAAGCCGAGCTGCTGCGCGTGGTCTGCGCATCCCTGCACGTGCCGCTGCCGCCGATGCTCGAGGCCTAGGCGGCGCCCCGGACGAGGTCGGCGGCGCGCTCGGCGATCATCATGGTCGGTGCGTTCGTGTTGC
>CBIHMN010000328.1:0-2931 GCA_966211005.1 uncultured Arenimonas sp. | reverse complement strand
CATGGTGGCTGCGCGCGCGGCGTCTGCCGTCGCTCGTGGCGGCCCCGGCGTCGCGGGCGTACGCGTTCGCGATCGGCGCCGGCGTGCTGATCCAGCTCGTGTGCACCGGCATCGCGCTCGCGGCCGAAGCCGGCGGCACGCCGATCGCGCCGAGCAACGCCGACCCGCTGCAGGAGGCCGCGCGCCGGATGCCGTGGCTCGCGTGGGGGCTGATCGTGATCGTGGCGCCGGCAGCCGAAGAACTGCTTTTCCGCCATGTGCTGCTGCGCCGCTTCGTGGTCGCCGGCCGCACGACGCTCGGCCTCGCGATCACCGCGCTGGTGTTCGCCGCGCTGCACGAACCGGTCCCCGGCGATGCCGGCGTCGGGGCGTGGGCCGCGGCCGTGGCGTTGTACGCGGCGATGGGGGTCGGCTTCGGGGGGGTCTACGTGCGCACCGGCCGGCTCGGTGCGGCGATCGCCGCGCACGCCGCCTGCAATCTGGCGGCGCTTCTGCTCGGCGCGTTCTCGACGTTCTGAAGGCAGGGTTACACTTGGCCGCCGCGTCGCGCGCCGGCCGGTCGCCGCGCCGGCCGTCAACCCCGGGAGCTCCATGAGCAAACGCCATCTCTACGCGCTCGCCTTCGCGATCATCGCGCTCGCGGCGACCGCGATGTTCTACAAGTGGACCGTGTTGAAGTTCCCGCTGCAGCCCGATGCGCAGGTGCAGGTGTGGACCGTGCAGGCGCACGTCGAATACCGCCCGCGCAAGGGCGCGAACACGGTGACGCTGCAGCTGCCGTCCACCACGCCGCCCGGCTTCACCGTGCTCGACCAGCGCTTCGTCGCGCGCGAGTACTCGGAGCTGAAGTCCGAAAGCGACGACGGCCGCGAAGTGCAGTGGGTGATCCGGCGCGCCGTCGGCGAACAGGATCTCTATTACCGCGCGACGATCGTGCGCGCCGACGCGCATCAGGAGTCCGTGTTCGACTTCGAGCCCGTGCTGGTGGAACCGCCGGTGCTGGAGGAACCCTACGCGACCGCGGCGCAGACGCTGCTCACCGAAGTGCGCGACCGCTCGGCGAACAACGTCACCTTCGCGCGCGAACTGCTGCGCCGGCTGGGCACCGCGCGCGATCCGGGCGACGAGGTCGCGCTGCTCGCCGAACGCTACGGCGACGACGACACCGCGCGCAGCGAGTTCGTCGTGCAGCTGCTGGCGACGCGCAGCATCCCTGCCCGCGTGCTGCACGGCATCCGCCTCACCGACCAGGACCATGCCGGCGAATCGCGAATGCAGTCGTGGCTGATCGTGCACGACGGCCTGGCGTGGCACACGCTCGACCCGCGCACCGCCGCCGAGGGAAGGCCCGACGACCTGTTCGTCTGGAGCGCGTCGCGCCGGCCGCTGCTGGCGATCGACGGCGAACCGCCGTCGACGCTCGCGTTCACCGTCAGCCGCAACCTCGCCGACGCGATGGCCACCGCCGAGCGGCGGCTCGAGGTGCAGGACGCGAACCTCGTGCGCTATTCGCTGCTGAGCCTGCCGCTGCAGGCGCAGCAGACGTACCGCATCCTGCTGATGGTGCCGATCGGCGCGTTCATCATGCTGCTGCTGCGCAACCTGGTCGGCGTCAAGACGTACGGAACGTTCATGCCGGTGCTGATCGCGCTGGCGTTCCGCGAGACGGCGCTGCTCGCCGGCATCGTGCTGTTCGTGCTGGTGGTCGGCTTCGGCCTGCTGGTGCGCTTCTACCTCGAGCGGCTGCGCCTGCTGCTGGTGCCGCGGCTCACCGCGATCCTGATCCTGGTCGTGCTGCTGATGGCGGCCGTCAGCGTGTTCTCCAACCGCCTCGGCCTCGAGGTCGGGCTGTCGGTGGCGCTGTTCCCGATGGTCATCATGGCGATGACGATCGAGCGCATGTCGGTCGCGTGGGACGAACGCGGCGCCGGCACCGCGATCCGCGAGGGCATCGGTACGCTGATGGTCGCCGCGCTCGCGTACGTGGCCATGAGCTGGCCGCCGCTGGAACACCTGGTGTTCGTCTATCCGGAAACGCTGCTGGTGCTGTTCGCGCTGGCGCTGCTGCTGGGCCGCTATTCCGGCTACCGGCTCAGCGAACTGGTGCGGTTCCGCGCGCTCGCGCGCGAGGTGGACCCGATCACCCCCCCGCCCGCGGCGCGGACGGACGCGCCGGCGCCGGGGCCCTGAGCGATGGCGTTCTTCAATCCGTGGCAGGTGGCGAAGCGGCTGCGCCGGATCGGCCTGGTCGGCATCGGCCAGCGCAACGCCGACTACGTGCTGATGCACAACCCGCGCAGGTTCTACCCGCGCGTGGACGACAAGCTGCTGACGAAGAAGCTGGCGCTGCAGGCCGGGCTGCCGGTGCCCGACCTGTACGCGGTGGTGCGCGAGGAGCACCAGATCGCCGAGCTGCACAAGGTGCTGGAATGCCGCGACGCGTTCGTCGTGAAACCCGCGCACGGCTCCGGCGGCGACGGCATCCTGGTGATCGCCGGCCGGCGCGGAGACCGATACCGGCGAGCGAGCGGCAACCTGATGGGCCGCGACGAATTCGAACACCACCTGTCCAACGGCCTGTCGGGCCTGTTCTCGCTCGGCGGCCAGCCCGACCACCTGATCGTCGAGTACTGCGTGCAGTTCGACCCGGTGTTCGACAACGTCAGCTACAAGGGCGTGCCCGACGTGCGCATCATCGTCTACCTCGGCTACCCGGTGATGGCGATGATCCGCCTGCCGACGCGGCTGTCGGACGGCAAGGCGAACCTGCACCAGGGCGCGATCGGCGTCGGCATCGACATCCCGAGCGGCAGGACCAAGCGCGGCGTCTGGGGCACCGAGATCATCCGCGAGCATCCCGACACCGAGCACAGCATCGTCGGGCTGGCGATCCCCCACTGGAACGACCTGCTGCAGATGGCGTCGCGCTGC
>CBIHMN010000327.1:0-2932 GCA_966211005.1 uncultured Arenimonas sp. | reverse complement strand
GCATGGGCCAGTACCACGGCCACGCCGGCTTCCTGACCTTCAGCAAGCCGATGCCCGTGCTGTACCAGGCGCGCTGGAATTCGATGGGGCTGCTCGATCCGCCGTTCGGCAAGATCGCCGACCGCCTCGTGCGCCTGCTGACGCGCTGAAACCGGAAAAGCGGGGACAGTGCAGCATTAATTCCGCTTAATGTTGCACTGTCCCCGATTCGTCCCCATTTCCCCCGGCATGACGACGACCAACCCGCTGCTCGCCCAGGCCGAGCTCCCCGACTTCCCGGCGATCCGCCCGGAGCACGTGAATCCGGCGATCGACGCCGTGCTCGCCGATTTCCGCACCGCGGTCGACACGCTGACCGCCGATCCGCAGGCGCGCGATTTCGCGACGCTGATGGCCCCGCTGGAACGGTGGGAAGAGAAGCTGGGGCGTGTGTTCGCACCGGTGTCGCATCTGCACGGCGTCAAGGATTCGCCCGAACTGCGCGAGGCGTATTCGGAGGCGATGGAGAAGCTGACCGAACACGGCACCGAACTCGGACAGAACCGGGCGCTGTACGCCGCGGTGAAGCAGCTGCGCGAATCGCCCGGCTTCGCGGCACTCGATCTCGCCCGGCGGACGCTCGTCGAAGACAGCCTGCGCGGCTTCCGGCTGTCGGGCGTCGCGCTGGAGGAGCCCGACCGCAGCCGCTTCAAGGAAATCCAGAACGAGCTGACGAAGCTCGAGACCGGGTTCGAGGAGGCCGTGCTCGACGCGACCGACGCGTGGACGCGGCCGCTCGCCGACGACGAGCTGGCCGGCCTGCCGGTCAGCGCGCGCACGATGCTGCGCGCGATGGCGCAGGAAAAAGGCGTCGAAGGCCACCTCGCGACACTGAAGGGCCCGGTCGTGCAGGCGATCCTGACGTTCGCCGACGACCGCGAGCTGCGCCGCGAGATCTACCACGCCTACAACACGCGCGCGTCCGACCAGGGGCCGCAGGCCGGCACGTTCGACAACTCCGCGCGCATCGAAGCGATCATGGCGCTGCGCCACGAATCGGCGCGCCTGCTCGACTTCGAATCGGCGGCGCACGTGTCGCTCGCCGACAAGATGGCCGGCACGCCGGAGCGCGTACTGCGTTTCCTGCGCGAGCTCGCCGCGAAGGCGAAGCCGGTGGCCGAGCGCGAGTTCGATGAACTGCGCGCGTTCGCGAAAACAGAATTCCGCATCGACGACCTGCAGCCGTGGGACGTCGCCTACGCGTCGGAAAAGCTGCGCGAGAAACGCTTCGATTTCAGCGAGGAAGACCTGAAGCCCTACTTCCCGCTGCCGGCGGTGATGGACGGGCTGTTCACCGTCGCGCAGCGCGTGTTCGGCATCCGGCTGTTCGAGCGCGGCGACGTGCCGACGTGGCATCCGGACGTGCATTTCTTCGACGTGGTCGACCCCGACGGCAGCGTGCGCGCCGGCGTCTACCTCGACCATTACGCGCGCGCCGGCAAGCGCGGCGGCGCGTGGATGGACGTGTGCCGTTCGCGGCTGAGCGACGGCGAATCGCTGTTCGCGCCGGTCGCCTACCTGACCTGCAATTTCCCGCCGCCGCACGGCGGCGAGCCGGCGCTGCTGACCCACGACGACGTGGTGACGCTGTTCCACGAGTTCGGCCACGGGCTGCACCACCTGCTGACCGAAGTCGACTGGCCGAGCGTCGGCGGCATCAGCGGCGTCGAATGGGACGCGGTCGAGCTGCCGAGCCAGTTCATGGAGAACTTCGCGTGGCGGCGCGAGGCGCTCGACCTGTTCGCGAAGCACTGGAAGACCGGCGAGCCGTTGCCCGACGCGCTGTACGACAAGATGGTGGCCGCGCGCCATTTCCACGCCGGCCTGTTCCTGATGCGGCAGCTGGAATTCGCGCTGTTCGATTTCCGGCTGCATCTCGAGTACGACCCGGCCATCGGCGCGCGGGTGCTCGAGACGCTGGCCGAAGTGCGCGACGAGGTCGCCGTCGTGCGCCCGCCGGACTGGCACCGCGGACCGCACGCGTTCACGCACATCTTCAGCGGCGGCTACAGCGCGGGCTATTACAGCTACCTGTGGGCGGAGGTGCTGAGCGCCGACGCGTTCGCGGCCTTCGAGGAAGCCGGCGTGTTCGACGCGGCGACCGGCGCACGCTATCGCCGGGAGATCCTCGCGGTCGGCGGCTCGCGACCGGCGCTGGAGAGTTTCGTCGCGTTCCGCGGCCGCGAGCCGGAACCGGAGGCGCTGCTGCGCAGCTACGGCCTGGTCGTCTGATGCGATGACCGAACTGCGCCGCCTCTCTCTGATCATCGCCACCGCGCTGTTCATCGAGAACCTCGATTCGACGGCGATCGCCACCGCGCTCCCGGCGATGGCGGCCGACCTCGATACCGAGCCGCTGGCGCTCAAGCTCGCGCTCACCGCGTACCTGATCGCGCTGGCGGTGTTCATTCCCGTGAGCGGCTGGGTCGCCGACCGCTTCGGCGCGAAGCGCACGTTCGTGCTGGCGATCGGCGTGTTCCTGCTCGGCTCGATCGCGTGCGCGGCCAGCGGCTCGCTCGCCCAGATCGTCGCCGCGCGCTTCCTGCAGGGCAGTGGCGGCGCGCTCATGGTGCCGGTCGGGCGGCTCGTGCTGCTGCGCACGGTGCCCAAGGCCGAACTCGTCGCGGCACTGAGCTGGCTGACGATTCCCGCGCTGGTCGCCCCGATCATCGGCCCGCCGGTCGGCGGCGCGATCGCTACCTATTCCGACTGGCGCTGGATCTTCCTGATCAACATCCCGATCGCGCTGCTCGGCATGTGGCTCGGCTGGCGCCACGTGCCCGACCTGCGCGCGCCGGTGCAGCCGCTGGACTGGCGCGGTTTCCTGCTGTCGGGCGGCGGCCTCGCGCTGGCGCTGTTCGGGTTCTCGACGCTCGGACGGCACCTGCTGTCG
>CBIHMN010000326.1:0-2937 GCA_966211005.1 uncultured Arenimonas sp. | reverse complement strand
CTTGCCGCCGCGGCCGGTGGCGCCCTCGTCGCGGATCTCGCCGCCGGCGCCGGTGGCGGCGCCCGGGAACGGCGAGATCGCGGTCGGATGGTTGTGGGTCTCGACCTTGATCGCGAACGCCGATTCGACCGGCGCCGAATGCGCGTATTCATGCGTGTCGGGATCAGGGCGGAACGTGCGGGCCGGGTGGCCCTCGACGACCGCGGCGTTGTCCTTGTACGCGCTGAGCGTGAGCTGCGGCGACTGCGCATGCGTGTTGCGGATCATCCGGAACAGCGTCGCCGGCTGCCCGGCGACCGTCGCCGGCGCTTCCCCGTCGATCGTCCAGTCGGCGTTGAAGATCTTGTGGCGGCAGTGCTCGGAATTGGCCTGCGCGAACATCATCAGCTCGGCATCGGACGGCGAACGCCCGAGTTCGCCGTAGCGCTGCTGCAGGTAGTCGATCTCGTCGTCGGAGAGCGCGAGGCCGAGCCGCCGGTTCGCCTCGGCCAGTGCGGCCGGGTCGATGAATTCGGCGCCGCCGGGGGCCGGGGTCGCGAACAGCCGCGCGGCCGCGTCGCGGTCGGCGAGCAGCGACTGCGTCATCGGGTCGTGCAGCGCGCGCGCGAGCCGCGGCCAGCGCGGGTCGCCGTCGTCCGGCAGCCCGGCGAGGTCGAGCCGGAGCCCGCGCTCGACGCGCTTCACCGGCAGGCCGGCGCCGCGGACGATCTCGGTGGCCTTCGTCGCCCACGGCGACAGCGTGCCCAGCCGCGGCACGACGAAGCGCGACCGCGCGCCGCCGGCGAGCGGCTCGCGCCCGGAACAGCCTTCGAGGATGCGGCCGAGCAGTGCCGTGTCCGGCGCGGAGCCGGGCTCGGCGTCGACGAAATACACATGCCACGCCCCGACGACTTCGAGGCCTTCGACGATGGACTGCAGGCGGGCTTGCAGACGGTCGCGCCGGAACGGC
Source organism: uncultured Arenimonas sp. (assembly GCA_966211005.1). GTDB lineage: Bacteria > Pseudomonadota > Gammaproteobacteria > Xanthomonadales > Xanthomonadaceae > Arenimonas. Next base: position 1,988 of record CBIHMN010000326.1, on the reverse strand, counting down.
GACAGGGCCGGCAGGCCCTCGAGGACGATCATGTCCGCACTATCCGTGGAAACGAGCGGCGCATTGTAGCCGAAGGCCCGGACCCGGGCCGCCGGTACCGGCTCAGCGGGCCGGCGGCACCTTCAGCTCGTCCAGCCGGGCCAGCATCTCGTCCGGGGCGAGGTAGCCGCCGATCTGCACGCCGTTCTCGGCGTAGATCGCCGGGGTGCCATCGACCCCGACCCGCTGGCCGAGCGCGTAGTCCGACGCGACCGGGTTCTTGCAGTTCGCGTGCGGGAGCACGGTGCCCGCCTTGGCCTGGGTCAGCGCGCTGCGCCGGTCGTCGGCGCACCAGACGGCGACGGCCTGCTCGAAGCTTTCCGAGCCCGGCCCGGTACGCGGGAAGAACAGGTATTCGACCGTGATGCCGGCCGCGTTGTAGTCGGCCATCTGCGAATGCAGCTTGCGGCAGAACCCGCAGTCGATGTCGGTGAACACCGTGATCCGGTGCTTCGGCTTCGCGGCCGCGAAGATGATGCGGCGCTCGGCGCCGACGGCATCGAGCTCGGAGCGGCGCAGCGTGCCTTCGCTCAGGCGCGTCAGGTTCTCGTTGCGCGCCACGTCGAGCAGGTTGCCGTGCAGCAGCAGCCGGCCGTCGTTGGACACGTAGAACACGCGGCCCTGCACCGCGACTTCGGAGAAGCCGGCGAACGGCGCCGGCGTCACGGCATCGACCGGCATGTCGGGCAGCACCTTCTTCATCGTCGCGCGGATCGCCGCGTCGTCGGCCTTCGTGACGACCGGGCCGGCCGGCGCGGTCGCCGCGGTGGTCGCGGCGGGCGCCGGGGTGGAATCGGCCGCGCAGGCGGTCAGGCTGACCGTGAGCGCGAGCAGCAGGGAAAGACGACGGTGCATGCGGGTTCCTCGGAACGGATCACCGGGTCGGACCCGGGACGGCGGCGAAAGTTTCGCGCCGATTGTCGCATGGCCCCGGCGTCACGCCCGCGGGTGATGCTGCTGGTGCAGCCGCTTGAGGCCTTCACGCGCGACCAGCGTGTAGATCTGGGTGGTCGACAGCGAGCTGTGGCCGAGCAGCATCTGCAGTGCCCGCAGATCCGCGCCGTGATTGAGCAGATGGGTCGCGAAACTGTGGCGCAGCCCGTGCGGGCTCACCTTCGCCGGATCGATGCCGGCGACGGCCGCGAGGCGCTTCACGACGTTCCAGAACTGCTGCCGGCTCAGCGGCCCGCCGTCGCGCCCGGGGAACAGCGCTGCCGACGAACGGCCGCCCGCGAGCGCCGGACGGCCGTCGCGCAGGAACGTTTCGAGCCAGTGCTGGGCCTCCTCGCCCATCGGCAGCAGGCGCTCCTTGCTCCCCTTGCCCATCACGCGAAGCACGCCCTGTCGCAGGTTCACCGCGGTCGCGGGCAGCCCGACCAGCTCGCTCACGCGCAGGCCGGTCGCGGACATCAGCTCCACCATCGCCCGGTCGCGCAGGCCGGCCGGCGTCGCGGTGTCGGGCGCGCGCAGCAGCGCGTCGACCTGCGTTTCCGACAGCGCCTTCGGCAGCGAACGGCCGAGTTTCGGCGGATCGAGCGTCGCCGTGGGGTCGTCGGCGCACAGCCCGAGCCGCCGCCGCTGCGCGAAGATCGCGCGCCGCGCCGACAGCAGCCGGGCATTGCTCCGCGCGGCGTAGCCCGTCGCCGCTCGGTCGGCGAGATAGTCGAACAGCGCCTGCCGGTCGACCGCGACGAGCGTGGCGCCGCGCGCGGCGCGCCAGCGGGCCAGGCCTTCGAGGTCGCGCCGATAGCTGTCGAGCGTCAGCCGCGACAGCCCCGCCTCCGCCCACGCGCGGTCGAGGAAGGCGGCGATCGCCTGCACGTCCTGCTCCGCGGGCGGCGGCAGCGCGGCGACGCGGGCGCGGCGGTCGGCGGGTCGATCGGCTTTGCGGGTGTTCATCGCCTGCATTTCAGCACGCCGCGAACGCCGCGCGAGGGCCGACTAGAATG
>CBIHMN010000325.1:0-2941 GCA_966211005.1 uncultured Arenimonas sp. | reverse complement strand
CTCGACACCGCGCCGGAGTTCTACGGCGAGGTGATCCACACGCGCGAATACCAGGACCGGCTGGACACGCTCGCGCATGTGCGCGACGCCGGCATGAAGACCTGCTGCGGCGGCATCGTCGGCATGGGCGAATCGCGCGCGCAGCGCGCGGGCCTGCTGCAGGCGCTGGCGAACCTGCCGGCGCATCCGGATTCGGTGCCGATCAACCGGCTGGTGCAGGTGGAAGGCACGCCGCTCGCCGGCACCGCGCTGCTCGATCCGTTCGAGTTCGTGCGCACGATCGCGGTCGCGCGGATCATGCTGCCGGCCTCGATGGTGCGGCTGAGCGCCGGACGCGCGGAGATGAGCGACGAGCTGCAGGCGATGTGTTTCGTCGCGGGGGCGAATTCGATCTTCCACGGCGAGAAGCTGCTGACGACCGGGAATCCGGATGTCGCCGCCGACGAGGCGTTGTTCGAGCGGCTGGGGCTGCGGCGGATGGAGGTGGCGGCGGCGCCTTCCGGCGCGACCGTGCATGCGGACATCGTCGAACAGGCCGCCGCGGCTGAAGCCGCGCCTGCGGCGGCGTGTACGGGGGGTTGAGCGTGGCTCGCGTGCGCCTTGCCGACCGGGTGGCCGCCGCGCGCGCGGAGCGTGCGGCGAGCGCGTCGGTGCGGGTGCGGCGCGAGATCGAGGCGCGCGACGGCGCGAAGGTGCTCGTCGACGGGCGGCAGCTGGTGTCGTTCTGCGGCAACGACTATCTGGGGCTGAGCCAGCATCTGGACGTGGTCGCGGCGCTGCAGGAAGCGGCGGCGTGGCATGGCGTCGGCAGCACGGGGTCGGCCGGCGTCAGCGGCCACCATGGCGAACACGCGGCGTTCGAGCGCGAGATGGCGCAGTGGCTGGGCTACGAGCGCGCGCTGCTGTTCGGCAGCGGCTATCTGGCGAACCTGGCGGTGCTGCAGTCGCTGCTCGGCGAGGGCGACACCTGCGTGCAGGACAAACTCAACCACGCGTGCCTGATCGACGGCGCGCGGCTGTCGGGCGCCGAGCTGAAGCGCTACCCGCACGGCGATGTGGAAGCCGCGCTGCGGCAGCTGATGTCGCGCCGCGAGGGCGCCGCGTTGCTGGCGACCGACGGCGTGTTCAGCATGGACGGCGACCGCGCGCCGCTCGCCGACCTGGCGCTGGTCGCGCGCACGCAGGACGCGCTGCTGTACGTCGACGACGCGCACGGCATCGGCGTGCTCGGGCCGGAAGGCCGCGGCAGCTGTGCGGTCGCGGGCCTCGGGCCGCGCGAAGTGCCGCTGCTGCTGGTGCCGCTGGGCAAGGCGTTCGGCGGGCAGGGCGCGGTGCTGCTGGGCAGCGCGGCGCTGGTGGGGCATGTGGCGGAAACCGCGCGGCCGTATCTGTATTCCACCGCGCCGGCGCCGGCGATGGCGGCGGCGATGCGCGCGTCGTTGCGGCTGATCCGCGGCGAGGCGTGGCGGCGCGCGAAGCTGGCGTCGCTGGTCGCGCGCTTCCGGCGCGGGGCCGCGGCCATCGGCGTGCCGCTGCAGGAATCGTTCACCCCGATCCAGCCGATCGTGGTCGGCGCCAATACGCAGGCGCTGGCGCTGTCGTCGTCGCTGGAGAAAGCCGGCTACCTCGTCGGTGCGATCCGTCCGCCGACGGTGCCGGACGGCCAGGCGCGCCTGCGCGTGACGCTGACGGTCGACCACGGCGAAGCCGACGTCGACGGCCTGCTCGCGGCGCTCGCCGACGCGGTGAAAGCCTCGCCCGATCCGGTCGACCCGGTTACCGCATGAACCTGCACGTCGAGGTGCGCGGCCAGGGCGCGCCCCTGGTGCTGCTGCACGGCTGGGCCATGCACGGCGGCATCTTCGATAATCTGCTCAGAGCAAATAATAATTTGCTCAGAGCAGATTATTCCGTGCACCTGGTGGATCTGCCGGGGCATGGGCGCAGTGCGCGCGCTGGGGTGGGGCTGACGCTGGATGATGCGGTGCGGGCGGTGGCGGATGTGGTGCCGCCGCGGGCGCTGTGGGTCGGCTGGTCGCTCGGCGGACTGGTGGCGATGCATGCGGCGGCGACGATGCCGGCGCGCGTGCGTGGCCTCGGGATGATCGCCGCGAGCCCGCGCTTCGTGCGCGCCGCGGACTGGCCGCACGGCATGCCGGCGGCGACGTTCGACGGTTTCGCCCGCGATCTGGCGGCGGACTGGCGCGGCACGGTCGACCGCTTCCTCGCGCTCGAGGCATTCGGCTCCGACCACATGAAAGAGGAACTGCGCACGCTGCGCGAACACCTGCTCGCCGACGCCGACCTGCGTGCCGCGCTGCCGACGCTGGCGATGCCGTCGCTGTGGCTCGCCGGCCGACGCGACCGTCTCGTGCACCCCGACGCGATGCGCGCCGCCGCCACCACCGCACCCGACGCCACGTTCGTGCAGATCGAACGCGGCGGCCACGCGCCGTTCCTGACACACGCCGACGAAGTGGCCCACGCGCTCGCCGCGTTCGCGGCCACGTGCCCGCCATGAAGGCCGCGTTCGACCGCCGCGCGCTGCGACGCGCGTTCGGCCGCGCCGCGCCGCGCTACGCGGCGACCGCCGCGCTGCAGCGAGAGGTGGAGGCGCGCCTGCTCGAGCAACTGGCGGTGCTGGAAGTGGCGCGTCGCGAGAGGCCGCAGCGCGTGCTCGTCCGTGGCAGCGGGCCCGGCCGTGCCGCCGGCGCGATGAAGCAGCGCTGGCCGAAAGCGGAGGTGGTCGCGATCGACGCCGCGCTGCCGATGCTGCGCGAAGTACCGAAGCACACGCGCTTCTGGCGACCGGTTCGGCGCGTCTGCGCCGACGTGTCGCGGCTGCCGCTGGCCGAGCGCAGCGCCGACGTGCTGTTCTCGAACCTCTGCCTGCAGTGGGTCGACGACCTGCCGGCCGCGCTGCGCGAATTCCGCCGCGTGC
>CBIHMN010000324.1:0-2948 GCA_966211005.1 uncultured Arenimonas sp. | reverse complement strand
GCGGTCAGGCGCTCCACCAGGCGGCGCACCCGCGGCGCGACGAAGAGTACGGTCGGGAACGCGACCGGCCACGTGGTCGCGCTGCTGCGCAGCCAGCGGGCGGCGAACGTCGCGTCGACGCCCTGGTTCAGCGCGACGACGAACGCCGACACGATCGCGACCATGATCGCGGACAGCAGGGCGCCGAACAGCAGCGGCGCATGGCGGGCGGGGATTTTCATCAGGTGTCTCCGGGCGGGTGCATCAGGAAGGCGCGACGGCTCGCCACGCGAGCGCCGCGAAATAGAGCCCGGCGCCGAACACGACGTGGGCGACGAGGCTGTGCAAGCGCGCGCGCCAGGGGCGCGGGGCGCGTCGCGCGAACAGGCCGGCACCGAGGCCGGGCTGCAGCAGCAGGAACGGCGCGAGTACGGTGACCAGACCGGTGAGCAGCGCCGGACCGGGCGTCGGCGCGTGCAGCCAGCCCGTCCCGGCGAAGGCCACCAGCCCGCCGGCGAAGGCGACGCCGATGCCGTAGTGCGCGAGCCAGCCGACGAGCCGCTCGCCACGCACCGGCGGAGTCGCCGAGATCGGCGTGTGCACGAACCGGCCCCGTGGCAGCCACGCGAGCCACCGCCCGACCAGCGCCCAGTCGGGCGCCGCGACGCCGAAGGCGCGGCGCTGCCATGTCCACGCATCGTGGACCACGGTCGCGCCGGCGCCGATGGCGACGACGGCCAGCGCCGTGGCGGGTATTCCATCCAGCAGGGCCATCGAGGACTCCGGTGCGGCTTGCGGTCGCCGCGACACGGGAGCACGATGCCACTTCAAGTCGACTTGAGGTCAAGCGATGGCGGGCCTGGATATCGCCGCAGTGGCGCAACGCTCCGGATTGCCGGCGTCCACGCTGCGGCACTACGAAGCCAAGGGATTGATCGCGTCCGTGGGCCGGCACGGACTGCGAAGGGTGTTCGACGGCGCGGTACTCGAGCGCCTGTCGCTGATCTCGCTGGGCCGCGCAGCGGGGTTCGCGCTCGACGAAATCGCTGCGATGTTCCCGGCCGGCGGCGGCGTGCGCATCGACCGCGCGGTGCTCGCCGCGAAGGCCGACGCGCTGGATGCGAAGATCCGCCGCCTCGGCGCGCTGCGCGACGGACTGCGCCATGCGTCGCGCTGCCCCGCGCCGAGTCATCTCGAATGCCCGACGTTCCGCCGGTTGCTCGCCGCCGCCCGGCCGGCGCCGCGCCGCGTGCGCAAGGTGCCCGCATGACGGCGATCCGCTTCACCGCGACGCTGCGGCGGCCGGCGTCGCCGCCGTCGGCCACGTGGCTTTTCGTCGTGCTGCCCAAGGCCGCGAGCGCGAAGCTGCCGACGCGCGGCACCGTCGCCGTCGAAGGCACGCTCGCCGGCGTCGCGTTCATCGCCCTCGCGGTTCCGGACGGGCAGGGCGGCCACTGGCTGAAGATCGATCGGCCGTTGCGCGACGCCGCTGCCGCAAGCCCCGGCGACAAGGTGGCGTTCGTGATCGCGCCGGCCGCAGACGAACCCGAACCGGACGTGCCCGCCGACCTGCGCACGGCGCTCGCCGCGGCCGAACCGGCGACGCGCGCCGCATGGACCTCCCTGAAACCCGGACAGCGCCGCGACTGGATCGACTGGATCACGATGCCGAAGAAACCGGAGACCCGCGCCAAGCGGATCGCCGCGGCCCGTGACATGCTCGGGTCGGGCAAGCGTCGCGTCTGCTGTTTCGACCGCTCGGGCATTTACGGTGGCGGCTTCGCGGCCCCCGCGGCGGCGCCCGACGACAGCTGACGCGCGGCGGATTTCCCGCCGCGCGGCGCGACGATTAGAGTGCCCGCATGCCCTCGACGACGGAGCCCCGATGCGACTTCATCCCTGCCTGCTGCTCGCGTCCGGATTCGCCACGATGATCGCCACGGCGGAGTCGCAGCTGCCGCCGGTGCCGGGCGAGACGCCGCGTACGGCGCTGGTGATCCATGCCGGCGCCGGAGTGATCGAGCGCCGTTCGCTGACGGAAGCCGACGAGGCGGCCGTGCGGCGCGACCTCGACCGCGCGCTCGACGCCGGGAACGCCGTGCTGAAGCGCGGGGGCGCGGCACTGGACGCGGTGACGGCCGCCGTCGTCGTGCTCGAGGACTCGCCGTGGTTCAACGCGGGCAAGGGCGCGGTATTCACCGCCGACGCCACGCACGAACTCGACGCGTCGATCATGGAAGGGCACACGCGCCGCGCCGGCGCGGTCGCGGGTGTCACGACGGTGCGCCATCCGATCCAGCTGGCGCGCGCGGTGATGGAACGATCGAACCACGTGATGCTCGCCGCCGCCGGCGCCGAACGCTTCGCGGACACGCTGCCGGAGATCGAGCGCGTGCCGAATGCGTGGTTCGACACCGACACCCGTCGCCGCCAGCTCGAGAAGGCGAAAGCGAAAGAGAGCGCGGGCCACGCCGCGGCGCCGGGGACGTACTTCGGCACGGTCGGCGCGGTGGCGCTCGATGCGCAGGGCCATCTGGCGGCGGCCACGTCCACCGGCGGGATGACCAACAAGCGCTGGGGCCGCATCGGCGATTCACCGGTGATCGGTGCCGGCACGTGGGCGGATGCGCGCTGCGCGGTGTCGGCCACGGGCTGGGGCGAGTTCTATATCCGCACCGCGGCCGCGCATTCGATCTGCGCGCACATGCGACTGCGCGGCGACACGCTCGCCGCCGCGGCCGAGGCGGTGATCAACGGCGAGATCCCGGCACTCGGCGGCGACGGCGGCGCGATCGCGATGGATGCCGACGGCAACATCGCGATGCCGTTCAACACGTCGGGGATGTATCGGGGGTGGATCGGGGTCGACGGCGAGCGCGGCACGGCCGTGTTCGGCGAAAACCGGGAGCAGAGAGCGGATCGGAAATAGGATCCACCTCTACCGTCACAGGGGTTTCGATCTCGCCTTC
>CBIHMN010000323.1:0-2953 GCA_966211005.1 uncultured Arenimonas sp. | reverse complement strand
AGGTGCTGGTCGTTGCCGCGCATCACGTAGAAGAAGCGCGCCGCGTCGGTGCCGACTTCCTCGCGCAGCTCGCGCAGCGTGACGAAGCTGCCGGCACGCGTCGACATCTGCACGCGCTCGCCGCCGCGGAACAGGATCGCGAACTGCACCAGCTGCACCTCGATCTTTTCCGGGTCGAGGCCCAGGCCCCGCGCCGCGGCCTTCAACCGGGCGACGTAGCCGTGGTGGTCGGCGCCGAAGATGTAGATCGCACGCTCGAAACCGCGCTCGAACTTGCTCAGCAGGTAGCCCAGGTCGGACGCGAAATACGTGGTGACGCCGTTCTCGCGCCGCACGACGCGGTCCTTGTCGTCGCCGAACGCGGTCGCGCGGAACCACAGCGCGCCGTCGAGCTCGTACAGGTGCCCGTTCTTCTCCAGCGTGGCGATCGCGCGCTCGACGTAGCCGTCGGTCATCAGCGAGCGCTCGCTGAAGAACACGTCGTGGTGGACGCCGAAGCCGGCGAGATCGTCGCGGATGTCGGCGAGGCACCACGCCAGGCCGGCGTCGAACACCTGACGGTACCCGGCTTCGCCGAGCAGCTGGCGGGCGCGGGCGATCAGCGCGTCGACGTGCGTTTCCTTGTCGCCACCCTGGCCCTCGTCGGGCGGCAGGCCGTCGGTGATCTCGATCGCGCTGCGGCGCAGCGAATCGCCGGCCTTCGCGCGCAGGCCGCGGGCGATGTCGACGACGTAGTCGCCCTTGTAGCCGTTGTCCGGGAAGCGGACCTGCACGCCACCGAGTTCGTGGTAGCGCAGCCAGACCGACACCGCGAGGATGTCCATCTGCCGCCCGGCGTCGTTGACGTAGTACTCCTTCTGCACCCGGTAGCCGGCCGCGTCGAGCAGGTTCGCGACGCTGGCGCCGTACGCCGCGCCGCGGCCATGGCCGACATGCAGCGGGCCGTTCGGGTTGGCCGACACGAACTCCACCGTGACCGGCCCGCGGCTGCCCGACGGCTGGCGGCCGTAGTCGCGCCCGGCCTCGAACACCCGCCGCACCGTGCTCAGCCGGCAGCCGCGGGCGAGGGTGAAGTTGATGAAACCGGGGCCGGCGACGGCCACGCGCTCGACGTGCTGCGAGGCCGGCAGCGTCGCGACGAGCTGCTCGGCGAGATCGCGCGGCTTGAGCCCGGCCGCCTTCGCCAGCAGCAGCGCGACGTTGGTCGCGTAGTCGCCGTGCTCGCGCGAGCGGGTGCGCTCGATCACGAAATCGGGCGTCGCCAGGTCCTGGGGCAGGCGGCCGTGACGCCGCAGGTCCAGCAGGGACTGCGCCACCAGCTCGCGAAGATGGTCTTTCACCGGGTCGTATTCCGCGTATCGAAGCCGCGCATTGTAGCCCTGCGGCGGCGTCCTTCCGTCATCCGGCTGTCACCGGCGGCGTGGACAATCCCCCTCACACGGACGGACACCGTGCTCTCTCGCCACTTTTTTCGGCCCGTCGAACAGACCGGGATCCGGGGCAGCGACCGACCTTCGGGTCGGTCTTTTTTTGGCTCTCATTCGTCCTGCGCGCACAGCTCGGCGAAGGCCTTCAGCACCGCGGTGCCGCGCGGCGGGGCCTGGTCCTCGAAACGCTGCAGCAGCCGCTGGCTGATGCGCCGCACGCGCGGGCCGTTGATCGCCTTCTGCGGCCCGAACGCCCGTTCGCCCTCGCGGGAACAGAAGCGGTGCAGGTCGAAGAAGTAATGGGTCTGGCCGCGGCTGAGGAAGCTCAGGCAGGTCGGGGCGCTGGCGGCGCGGTCGAGGGACCGGCCGGCGCGGCGCTCGCGCTCGCGGCACAGGCGCATCGCGCTTTCGGCCAGCAGCGGGAACGGCTCGCCGACGTTCGCCGTGTCGAGGTCGGCCGCCAGCCGCGCCAGCCGCTCGCCGCGGCGGGCGTCCTCGTCCTCGCGCCACTCCGGTCGTTCGCCGTCCAGCCACAGGCCCAGACCGCGGGCGAGGGACCCGCCGCCGGCCGTCGGCAGCTCCTCGACGTCCGGATGCGGCAGGGGCCGCGCGTCGAACGTGCTGCCGGCGATCATCAGTTCCATCGCGACGTACAGGTCCCGGTCGGCCTGCGGAGCGAAGCCGCAGGCACCGAGGATGCGGAAGCATTCGGCGATGCTCGCCGCCTCGTTGCCGCCGACCGGCCCCGGAATGTCGAAGGTTTCGCGCTGGCGCAGGTCGTGGCAGGCGGCGAACAGCAGCAGCGCCAGCCAGTCGTCGGGCGGCAGCGTCGCGTCGCCGAGGGTGTCCATGAGCTGCGCGAGCCGGCGCTCGCCGAGCTCCAGCACATGTTCCTCGTTGTGGTAGTCGTGCGGGTCGGCGCCGAAGGCGCCATGCCGCAGGCCGAGCCGGGCGAGCCCCAGCAGCGCGGCATCGAGGTGGCGGGGCGACCCCGCACCGGCGGTCGCGCGCGCGACCATCGCTTCCAGGCGCGGGGCCACGTCCGGACGCCGGGCTTCGACCAGCGCCCGTGCGGCGGCGGCATCGGGCAGTGCCTTCTCGACCTCGTCGGCCGGATACAGCGACGAATACCCCAGGATCACGACGCGCTCCCCACGCGGCGGCCCGCCGCTGCCGGAGTATACGCAGGGTGAAGGCAGCCCCCGCCATGCCGGCCGTCGGGGTCAGACCGCCCCCAATCGGGCCATCGAACACGGCGCGCCGTCCCCGATCACGAAGTGGTCGAGCAGCCGCACGTCGACGAGCGCCAGCGCCTGCTTCAGCCGGCTGGTGACCGCGCGGTCGGCCGTGCTCGGTTCGGCGCTGCCGGACGGGTGGTTGTGCCCGAGGATCACCGCCGCCGCGTTGTGCGCGAGGCAGCGCTGCACCACCTCGCGCGGATGCACCTCGGCGCCGTCGAGCGTGCCCCGGAACAGCTCCTCGAACGCGATCACGCGGTGCCGCGTGTCGAGGAACAGGCAGGCGAA
>CBIHMN010000322.1:0-2967 GCA_966211005.1 uncultured Arenimonas sp. | reverse complement strand
GTGCGCGCGTGGTCGTGCGACAGCCCCTTCTCGAGCGTGCGCAGCACCTGGCGGCGATGCTCGTCGTCGGTCATGTCGATGAAGTCGATGATGATGATGCCGCCGAGGTTGCGCAGCCGCAGTTGCCGCGCGACCGCCTGCGCGGCCTCCAGGTTCGTGCGGTACACCGTCTCCTCGAGATTGCGCTGGCCGAGGAACGACCCGGTGTTCACGTCCACCGTCGCCATCGCCTCGGTCTGGTCGATCACGAGGTGACCGCCGGACTTCAGCGGCACCTGCTTCTGCATCGCGCGCAGGATCTCGTCCTCGACGCCGTACAGGTCGAAGATCGGCCGCTCGCCGGTGTAGTGCTCGATGCGCTCGGACAGGCCGGGCATGAACTGCTGCGCGAACGCCACCAGCCGGTCGAACGCCTCGTGCGAATCGACGCGCACCTTGTCGACATCCTTGCGCATCAGGTCGCGGACGGCGCGCAGCGGCAGCGGCAGGTCCTCGTAGATGCGCTGGCCGACCTTCGTGGCGACCGTGGTTTCGCGGATCACTTCCCAAGCGCGGCGCAGGTACGCCACGTCGTCGGCCAGCGCCTCGCTCGGCTGGCCTTCGGCGTTCGTGCGGACGATGTAGCCCTGTCCCTGCCCGGCCGCGAGTTCGGTCATGAGCGCCTTCAGGCGCGCGCGTTCGGCCTCGTCCTCGATGCGCGCCGAGACCCCGAGCACGCGGGAGTGCGGCAGGAACACGAGGTAGCGCGACGGGATGCTCAGCTGCGTCGTCAGCCGCGCGCCCTTGCCCCCGATCGGATCCTTCACCACCTGCACGACGATCTCCTGGCCTTCGTGCACCAGCGAGTTGATCGGCGGCGGCGGGCCCGGCGGCGCCGGCGGCGCGTCGTCGCCGAGCGGCGCCTGCGGCCGCAGGATGTCGGAGGCGTGCAGGAACGCCGCGCGTTCCAGCCCGATCTCGACGAACGCCGCCTGCATCCCCGGCATCACGCGCTGCACGCGGCCCTTGTAGATGTTGCCGACCACGCCGCGGCGCGACGCGCGCTCGATGTGCAGTTCCTGCAGCATGCCGTTCTCGACCACGGCGACGCGGGTCTCGCGCGGGGTCACGTTGATCAGGATGTCTTCGGACACGTCGCCTCCGGGCGCTCAGGCGAACAGGCCGAACGCGCGCAGCAGCCGCGCGGTCTCGTGCATCGGCAGGCCCATCACGCCGGAATGGCTGCCGGCGAGACGGGAGACATAGGCCGCGGCGCGGCCCTGGATCGCATAGCCGCCGGCCTTGCCGCGCCATTCGCCGGTCGCGAGATAGTCGGCGACCTGCATGTCGTCCATCGGCGCGAACTCCACGTCCGAGACGCTCGTCGCCTGCTGCTCGCGCCCGGCGCTGATCGCCCACACCGTGGAGACGACGCGATGCGTGCGCCCGGCGAGCGACGCCAGCATCCGGGCGGCATCGTCGGCGTCGGCGGGCTTGCCGTAGACGCGATCGCCGAGAATCACTTCCGTGTCCGCCCCGAGCACGACCGCGCCCGGGCTGCCGACGACCGCCAGCAGGCCGGCACCGGCCTTCTCGCGCGCGACGCGGCTGACGTACATCTCGGGAGGCTCGCCCGGTTCGCGCCGCTCGGGCACGTCGACGTCGAGCACACCGAAAGGAATGCCGAACTGCGCGAGCAGTTCACGGCGACGCGGCGAGCGGGAGGCGAGATGGAGCATCCCCGAAGGATAGCCGCTGGCCCGTGTCCCCGGCATCACGCCACCACCCCCCGGTAGGAGCGGCTTCAGCCGCGATGGCTTCAGCCGCGATGGTAGGGATGGTTCGCCAGCAGCGACGCCGCGCGATACAGCTGCTCCGCCACCACGAGCCGTACCAGCATATGCGGCAGCGTCAGCGGCCCGAGCGACCAGCGCTCGCCCGCCGCCGCCAGCACTTCGGGCGCGTGGCCTTCCGGCCCGCCGATCACGAACGCGAGGTCGACGCCTTGCTGGCGCCACGCCTCCAGCCGCTTCGCGAGGTCTTCCGAGGTCCACGAGCGGCCCCGTCCGTCCAGCGTGACCACGTGCGCGCCACGCGGCAGCGCCGCGAGCACGCGCCCGCCTTCGTCGGCCGTCGCCCGCACCGCGTCGCGCCCCTTGCCACGCAGCCCCGGCGCGACCTCGACCAGGTCCAGCGGCAGCCAGTGAGACAGCCGCTTGCGATATTCGGCGAAACCCTCCGCGACCCACGCGGGCGGGTTTTCGCCCACGGCTATGAGTTTCGCCTTCATCCTTCCTGCGGAGTCCCCGCTTCTAGCCTCTGGCTGGAAGCCTGCTCCACCTCATCACGCCGAAGCCACATCCTCCGGCGGCTGGTCGCCGACGGTCCAGAGGCGCTCGAGGGCGTAGAACTCGCGGACGCGCGGCAGCATCACGTGCACGATCACGTCGCCCAGGTCGACGAGCACCCATTCCGCCTCGCGTTCGCCTTCGACGCCCAGCGGCATCACGCCGCATTTCTTCGCGAACTTGACCACTTCGTCGGCGACGGACTTCACGTGCCGGGTGGACGTGCCGGACACCACGACGAGGTAGTCGGCGATGCTGGTCTTCCCGCGGACGTCGATCTCGACGGCATCCTTGGCCTTCATTTCCCCGAGCGCGGCGTGGACCTGTTCGAGGAGGGCCTCCGGCGTGGGCGCCGGGTCGGGCATGCGGGTCTTGATGACGTGGGCCTGGGTGGTCAAAGGCTGGCTCGCTGGGGAAGTCGGCGCGGATTATACGCCCGGGCCCCGTGCATCGCCGGTGTACAGGCCGTGCTCGCGGATGTAGCCGGCGACGCCGGGCGCGAGCCACCCGCCGGTATCGGCCCGGCCACGAAGTCGTTCCCGCAGCTGCGTCGCCGACGCCGGGTGCGGCGGCATGTCCAGCAGGAAGGCCCGGCCGGACGGAGCCGAGACCAGATCCACGGGCCGCTCGGTCCAGCGAC
>CBIHMN010000321.1:0-2969 GCA_966211005.1 uncultured Arenimonas sp. | reverse complement strand
GTCGGCGCGCGCCGCCGCGAGGAACAGCGTGTCGGGCGACTGCAGCCGCGTGCCGAACCCCCCCGCGTAGCAGGCCGACAGCACCAGGACGCGATGGCGGATGCCGGCGTCGTCCAGCGCCCGGCGCAGGCGCCCCGCGCCGAGGGTCGCGTCGGGCCGTCCGTCGCGGCGCAGCAGCAGCCGGTGATCGTCGCTGCCGTGCGTCGTCGCGTAGAGCAGCAGGATGTCCTCGTCCGGATCCATCGCGTCGCCGATCGCCGCCAGCGCCGCGCGGATCGTGTCCGGCGTCGCCGGGATCGGGGCCGGCGCGGGGGGCCGCGGCGCGTGGTTGGCGAGCAGCAGGACATGTCCGCGCGCGTCGAGACGCTGCTCCGCGAGCGCGCGCAGGTGGTTCACCTCGTTGAGGAACACCGCCTCGCTGCCGTCGCCGGCGATGCCGAGCACGAACAGGTCGGGATGGCCGGGACGCTGCGGCGCGAGCCCCGCGGCCGCGCGGTCCAGGTGCTCGCGCGCTTGCGTCGCATCGCCCGCGGCGATGGCCGACGACGGCGATGCCCTCGTCGCGTCCCGGTCGTCGCGCGATCCGGCGAACAGGGCGACCAGCAGCCCGGCGGCGAGGGCGAGCCCGGCGAGGATCGACGCGCGGCGCGACATCGGATCCGCCGTCAGGCGGTCTCGGGGTCGAGCGCGGCGAACGTCTCGATCCGCGGGTGGTCGCCGGCATCGGCCCCGAGGCGCGGCTGCGGGTAGTCGTCGCGGCGATCGACGAGCACGGTGCGCAGGCCGGCCGCGCGCGCGGCGTCGAGTTCGGCGACCACGTCCGAGAGGAACACGATGTCGCCCGCCGGCACGGACAGCCGCTCGGCGATGCGCCGGTAGCTGTCGACCTCGCGTTTGCCGCCGACCTCGGTGTCGAACCACGCGTCGAACAGCGGCGACAGGTCCCCGGCGTCGGTATGGCCGAACAGCAGCTTCTGTGCCGGCACCGACCCCGACGAATACACGGCGAGGCGATGGCCGGCCTCGTGCCAGCGGCGCAGCGCCGGCGCGGTGTCGGGATACACATGCGCGGTGAAGTCGGCGCGGCCGTAGCCGTCGGCCCAGACCAGGCCCTGCAGCGCCTTGAGCGCGGTGTGCTTGCGGTCCTCGTCGATCCAGCCCTGCAGCGTCTCGACGATCAGCTCGTCCCGGCACGCGCCGCCGAGTTCGGCCGCGACCGCGTCGAGCCAGCGCCGCACGCCGGGCTCGTGCCCGTGCGCCGCGACGAACCCGGGCAACGCGCGCCGGGCATACGGGAACAGCACGTCCTTGACGAACGAGATGCTGCTGGTCGTGCCCTCGATGTCGGTGAGGACGGTTCTCACCGCTCGTACCTCGGGAATTTCGTCGCGATATCGGTGCCGGTGAAATGCCCGACCCAGCCGTCCGGCTCGGTGAAGAAGCGGATCGCGACGAAACTCGGTTCCGGGCCCATGTCGAACCAGTGCGTGGTGCTGTCCGGCACCGCGATCAGGTCGCCGCACTCGCACAGCACTTCGTAGACCCGCTCGCCGACGTGCAGCGTGAACAGCCCGGAGCCGGCGACGAAGAACCGCACTTCGTCCTCCTTGTGGAAATGTTCGTCGAGGAACTTCGCGCGCATCGCCTCGCGGTTCGGATTGTCCGGCGCGATGCTGACGACGTCGACCGACTTGAACCCGCGGGCGGCGACGAGCCGGTCGATGTCGGCCCGGTACGCGTCCATCACCTTCTCCGGCGGATCGCCCGGGGTGACCTCGCACGACGGCGTCCACTGCTCGAACGTGACGCCGATCGTCGCCAGCCCCGCCGCGATCGCATCGCGGTCGGTCGTGGACGACAGCGGCGTCGCCGGATCGGCGTCGTCGAAGATGCGCAGTCGGCTCATCGCAGGTTCCTCAGGTCCATCTCGCAGGCGAACAGGAATTCGAACGCGTCCAGGTGCCGGCGCGCCTCGGTCATGTCGCGGCCCCACGCGTACAGGCCGTGGCCGTCGATCAGGTAGCCCCACAGGCACTGCGTGTCCAGGAGCTTCTCCACCTGCGCGGCGAGGAACGGCATGTCCTGGGTGTTGGGCAGCACCGGCACGTCGATCGCCGCCTCGTGGGTGTCGTTGCCGTGGAACGCCTTCAGCAGTTCCCAGCCTTCCAGATGCACGCGGCCTTCGGCGGCATACAGCCGCGACGCGACCGTCTGCGTGCGCGAATGCGTGTGCAGCACGCAGCCGATCTCCGGAAAACGGGCATACAGCTGCGTGTGCAGCAGCGTTTCCGCCGACGGCCGCTGGTCGGTCGCGACCGGCCGGCCTTCGAAATCCACCACCATGATGTCGTCGCGCGTCAGCCGGCCCTTGTCGCGGCCGGAAACGGTGATCGCGGCGTGGCGATCGTCGAGTCGCCGCGAGAAATTGCTGCTGGTCGCGGGCGTCCACCCGAGCGCGGCCAGCTCGCGCGTATGGGCGACGATTTCGTCGGCGCGCGTGGCGAGCCGCGCGGGGTCGTAGGGAAGGGCGTTCATGAACGAAAGTCTAGCCGATGGCCGTGAAGCGACGGCGATTGACGCCGGTCAAGGGCGCAGCGGGCGTCACGGGACTACACTGCGCGCCATCGGAGCCCTCTCGCTCCCGCATTCCGGAAGATCGCCATGAACACCGTCCAGCCGTCCCGCCGTCGTTTCCTCGTCCAGGCCGCCGCGGTCGCCGCGCTCCCGTTCGTCGCGCCGCTGTTCGTCGGCCGCGCCGAGGCCCAGGCGCTCAAGCCCCTGCCGGCCGACCATGCCACCGCGAAGGCGCTGGCGTACACCGCCGACGCGTCGGCGGCGAAGCACGCCGCGTTCAAGCCCGGCAGCAGCTGCGCGAACTGCCAGTTCTTCACCGCCGCCACCGGCGCGTGCACGCTGTTCCCCGGCTTCGCCGTCGCCCCGAAGGGCTGGTGCAGCGCCTGGGCCAAAAA
>CBIHMN010000320.1:0-2980 GCA_966211005.1 uncultured Arenimonas sp. | reverse complement strand
GTCCGCGTCACGGCGGCGAACGTGGACGCGCATCGATCGCGACCCGGGGATTCAGCGCGGCCAGCGCCTGCGCCGCCGAATCGACCTTCGGCACGCCGATCCGGGCGTCGGTGTGCAGGATCTGCCGCTGCAGATTGCTGCGGTCGACCACGTCGTCGTCGGCCAGCACCAGCGTGCCGAGGCCGGCCGCGACGAGGTAGTACGCCGCCGGCGACCCGAGCCCGCCGGCGCCGACCATCAGCACCTTCGCGTCGGCGAGGCGACGCTGTCCGTCGAGGCCGACCTGCGGCAGTCGCAGATGGCGCGAATAGCGGTCGAGGAAATCGTCGTCGGCCGCGCCGGCGCCGACCGGCAGGCCCGCCGCCCGCCACGCGGCGATGCCGCCCTCGACCGAGGCGAGCCGCGTGTAGCCCAGCGCCGCGAGCGCCTCGGCCGCCCGCCGCGACCGGCGCCCGCTGCCGCAGATCAGCAGCACTTCGGCGTCGGGATCGGCCAGCCAGCGCGTCGGCTCGGCTTCGAGCGCCGCGCGCGGCACCGCGATCGCGCCGTCGGGAACACCGGTCGCATGCTCGTCCGGCTCGCGCACGTCCACCAGAACCGCGCCGCGCTGCTGGCGGTCGCGTGCTCCGGTCGCGGCGAGGTCTTCGATCGTCGGCATGCCGGGCAGTCTAGTCCGCGCGTCCGAGCGGGATCGCCTCGACGACATCGCCCGGCGCGAACTGGCGTGGCCCTTCGGGCAGCACCAGCAGCACGTCCGCATCGGCGGCGCCGCGCAGCCGGTGCGAGCCGTCGGCGGGATCGGGCGTGGCGACCAGGCCGCCACCCGCATCGACATCGAGGCGCCCGCGCAGGAATTCCCGCCGCGCATGCCGCTTCGCCAGCGGCGCCGCGAGCCGCGCGCGCCAGCGCCGTCGCGGCGCGGCCACGCCCTCCAGCCCGTCGAGCAGGTCGCGGCCGAGCGTCAGGAACGTCGCCAGCACCGACACCGGATTGCCGGGCAGCCCGAGCACCAGCGCGTCGTCGAGCCGGCCGAACAGCACCGGCATGCCGGGTTTCATCATCACCTTCCAGAAGAAGATGCCGCCGTGCGCGCGCAGCAGTCCGGGCAGGTGATCCTTCTCGCCCGCCGACACGCCGCCGCACGTCACCAGCAGGTCGAACGAGAACGCGTTGTCGCGCAGCGCGGCGAGCATCCGTGCCGGATCGTCGGGCAGCGCCGGCCATGCGACGGGCTCGAGGCCTTCGGCGCGCAGCAGCGCCTGCAGCAACGGTCGATTGCTGTCGTGGATCTGCCCGGGCCCGAGCGTCTGGCCCGGCGGCACGAGTTCGTCGCCGGTGGTGAACAGCGCCACCGTCGGGCGGCGCACGACCGGCAGCGTCGGCAGCCCGAGCGCGGCGGCGAGCCCGAGCTGGGCCGGCTGCAGGCGCACCCCGGCCTCCAGCACGCGATCGCCGGGCCGCACGTCCTCGCCGGCGTGGCGCACGTGCGCGCCGGCCACCGGTTCGACGAGCGCGACCACGCGCCCGTCGCGGACGGCGACGTTCTCCTTGACCACGATCGTGTCGGCGCCGGCGGGCAGCGGCGCGCCGGTCGTGATGCGCACGCATTCGCCGGGGCCGATCCGCGCTGCCCGGTCGCCGCCGGCGAACTGTTCGCCGACGAGGCGCAGGCCATCGCCCGTCGCCGCGGCCGCGTCTTCGCCACGCAGCGCGAAGCCGTCCATCGCCGCGTTGTCGAAGCCGGGACGCGGTGCGGTGGCGTCGACCGGTTCCGCCAGCACGCCGCCGAGCGCGCGCGCGAGGGCCACGGGTGCCGCGGGAAGGCGCCGCCCGGCGGTGACGCGGGCGATGATGTCGCGCGCCTGCGCGAAGTCGATGCGCTGCGGGAAGTCGTCGTTCATCGTGTCGACGCGGCGAGGTCCGCGGGCGTGTTGAGATTGCGCAGCCGCGCCGGCGCGATGACGACGCGCGCGAGGCCGAGCGCATCCACCACCTGTCGCGCCGAGGCGTCGTCGTCCGCGAGCGCCGCGTCCGCCGCCGCCGCCAATGCGGCGGCCGGCCAGAGCGCGAGCAGCGGCTGCAGCCCGTCGGCATCGACGAGGCAGGCGCCTTCGCGTCCGCCCGCGCCCGCGAGCCGTTCCGGCAGCGACGCCGGCAGGTCGCGCGTGTCGACCGGCACCGTCAGCAGCCAAGGCGTCGTGCACGCGTGCGCGAGCGCCGCGAGCGCGGCGACCGGCCCCCGGAATCCGGGCGCGCGGTCCAGTACCGGCGTGACGCCCAGCGCGGCGTGGCGCGCGTCGGCGGCACGCGCGGAGACCAGCCGGGCGGCGAACCCGTTCGCGAACGGGCCGTCGAACTGCGCGAGGCACCGGGCGAGCGAGGGTTCGCCGTGGTCGTCCAGCCACGCCTTGTCGGCGCCGCCGAACCGCGCGCCCCGTCCGCCGGCGAGCACGCCGAGCGTGATCGCCGCCGGCGCGATCACTTGCCGCGCTTGACGTGCCGCAACAGGCGGCGCTTCTTCTGCACCTGCCGCTCGGTCAGCGGGTTCTTCTTCCCCTCGTACGGGTTCTCGCCTTCCTTGAACACGAACCGGATCGGCGTGCCGACGAGCTTGAAGCGCTTGCGGAAGAAATTCTCGAGATAGCGGCGATAACTCGGCGACAGCGACTTCAGCCGGTTGCCGTGCACGATGAACGTGGGCGGGTTGGCGCCACCGGGATGGGCGAACTTCATCTTCGCCGCATGGCCGCGCACGACCGGGGGCGGGAAACTCTGCACGGCGATCTCGAGCGCCCTGGTCGTCTCGGCGGTGCTGAATTCGTGCGTGGCCGACGCGTGGGCGCGGTGGATCGCCTTGAACAGTTCCCGCAGGCCCGTGCCGTGCTTCGCCGAGATGGTCACGCGCTCGGCCCATTCGGCGAAAGCCAGCTTGCGCTCGAGCATCTTCATCGTCTGCTCGCGCTGGTACGTGCTCTGCCCG
>CBIHMN010000319.1:0-3009 GCA_966211005.1 uncultured Arenimonas sp. | reverse complement strand
CGCGCAACGGCGCCGACGTGTCGCTGCTGCCGTTCAACCAGCCGGCGCTCGACCTGTCGGAGTTCGCCGTCGCCGGCCGCGCGCAGGCGTGGTTCGACGTGTTCGCGTGGTCGGGGCGCGATCTGTACCGGCCGGGCGAGACCGTGCAGGTATCGGCGCTGATGCGCGACCACGACGGCCGCGCGGTGAAGGCGCAGCCGCTGTTCCTGAGCCTGAAGCAGCCCGACGGCAAGGTGTTCCTCGAAACGCGGCTGGCGCCCGCCGAGGGCGGCTATTACCGCTGGAGCCATGCGCTGCCGGCCGACGTGCCGACCGGTCGCTGGCAGGTCGAATTCCGCACGGCGCCGGGCGCCGGCGAGGTGGTGCAGGGCATGACGCTGCGCATCGAGGAATTCCTGCCCGAGCGCATGAAGCTCGACCTCGACGCGGCGGAGCCGGTGCTGGCGCCGGGCGAGGCGTTTCCGCTGCAGGTCGAGGCGGCGTATCTGTACGGCGCGCCGGCGGCCGGCAACCGCTTCACCGCGCGGCTGGCGCTGTCGGCCGACCTGCACCCGGTCGAGGCGCTGCCGGACCACCATTTCGGCGACCCGACGATCGTGCTGCCGAAGCCGGGCGACGATGTCGTCGACGAGGCGCTCGACGACGACGGCCGGTTGCGGACGGACATCAAGTTGCCCGACGAGGCGGCGAAGGCGAAGGCACCGGTCGC
Source organism: uncultured Arenimonas sp. (assembly GCA_966211005.1). Classification (GTDB taxonomy): domain Bacteria; phylum Pseudomonadota; class Gammaproteobacteria; order Xanthomonadales; family Xanthomonadaceae; genus Arenimonas. The sequence continues at coordinate 2,300 of CBIHMN010000319.1, read as the reverse complement.
CGCGGTGGTGACCGGCAGCGTGTACGAGAGCGGCGGGCGGCCGGTCGTGCGCACGGTGAAGCGCACCGTCTGGCCGGCCGCGCAGCTCGCCGGCGCGCGGCCGCTGTTCGACATCGACGAAGGCGCGCCGGCGAACGGCGTCGCCGGTTTCGACCTCGTCCGCAGCGACGTTTCGGGCACGCTGTCGGCGGCGCCGCTGAAGGTGAGCCTGGTGCGCGAATGGCGCGACTATCACTGGCGGCGCGATGACGGCGGCGGCTGGGGCTTCGACTACAGCGCGCGCCACGAGACGGTGGAGACGAAGGACGTGCAGACGCGGGCCGACGGCGGCGTACGCATCGACTTCCAGGTCGAATGGGGCGAATACCGGCTGGAGATCGCCGATCCGGCGACGGGCCTGCTCACGCGCGTGCCGTTCGTCGCCGGCTGGAGCTGGGACAACCAGAACCGCGGCCTCGACGCGCGCCCCGACAAGGTGAAGCTGGCGCTCGACCGCACCGGCTACCGCGCCGGCGACACGCTGAAGGTGACGGTGACGCCGCCGCAGCCGGGCGAGGGCATCCTGATCGTCGAGTCCGATCACCTGCTGCACGTGCAGCCGCTCGAAGTGAAGCCCGGCGCGACCTACGAGCTGCAGGTCACGGAAGACTGGGAGCGCCACGACGTGTACATCACCGCGCTGGTGCTGCGCGGCGGCTCGGCGATCGAGAAGACGACGCCCGCGCGTGCCGTGGGCGTCGCGCACGTGCCGATGCGTCGCGACGAGCGCAGCGTGCCGGTGACGGTGGAGGCGCCGAGGCAGACGCGCCCGGAACAGGCGCTGCCGGTGACGATCACCGCACCGGCGTTCGCCGGCAAGACCGCGTGGGCGACGGTCTCGGCGGTGGATGTCGGCATCCTGAACATCACGCGTTTCCCGGTGCCCGACGCGGCCAAGCACTTCTTCGGCCAGCGGCGGCTCGGTGTCGACGCCTACGACCTCTACGGCCGCGTCATCGAAAGTTACGAGGGCGAGGACGCGACGCTGCGCTTCGGCGGCGACATGGCGCTGGCGGCGCTGCCGCAGGCGCGGCGACCGACCGCGCGCGTGCAGACGGTGGACCTGTTCGCGGGACCGGTGCGGCTGGACGCCGCCGGGCAGGTGAAGCTGGAACTGATGGTGCCGGACTTCAACGGCACGCTGCGCGTGTCCGCGCTGGTGTTCAGCGACGAGATGTACGGGCAGGGCAGCACCGAGAGCGTGCTGCGCGCGCCGATCCTGGCCGAGGTGAGCGCGCCGCGCGCGCTGGCGCCCGGCGATCGCAGCACGGTGACGCTCGACCTGCAGAACTACACCGGCGCCGACGGCGAGTTCGCGGTGACGCTGTCGACCGTCGGCCCGATCGCCGTCGCCGGCGAGCGGCGCACGGTGAAGCTGGCGAAGGACGCCAAGACCACGCTGACGTATCCGCTGAGCGGGACCGAAGGCTGGGGCGTGGGCGTGCTGCGGCTGAAGGTGGAAGGCGGCGGACACGCGGTGAACCGCGAATTCGACGTGCCGGTGCGGGCGGCGTGGGGGGGCGTGGCGCGTTCGCAGCCACGCGAGCTGGCGGCCGGCGAAACGCTGTCGCTCGGCACGTCGATCGCCGCGGGGCTGATGCCGGGCACCGTGACCGCGCGGATGACGATCACCGCCGACCCGCCGATCCCGTTCGCGCAGGCGCTGGAGGATCTGCTCGAGTACCCGTACGGCTGCGCCGAGCAGACGACGACGCGCGGCTACGCGGCGCTGCTGCTCGACGAGGCGACCGCGAAGCGGATGGGCTTCCCCGGGCTGGACGCCGACGCGCGGCGTCGCCGGCTGGAAGGCGCGTTCAGCCGCCTCGCGGCGCTGCAGGCGGAGAACGGCCACTTCACGATGTGGGGTGGCGGCGAACCGTCGCCGATCCTGACGCCGTACATCGCCGAGTTCCTGCTGCGCGCGCGCGAGGAAGGTTTCGCGGTGCCGGAGACGATGCTGCAGAAGTCGCTGGAACGCCTCAACGAGGATCTGCTGACGGGCGGCGTGCCGTTCTACGCGTACGACGATTCGGAGCACCTGAAGTTCGCCTACCAGGCGCATGCGGGCTACGTGCTTTCGCGCGTCGACCGCGCGCCCCTCGGCACGCTGCGCGCGCTGTACGACAACGACCGCGGCGACGCGCTGACCGGCCTGCCGCTGCTGCACCTCGGGCTCGCGCTCGCGAAGCAGGGCGACGAGGGGCGAGCCGCCAAGGCGATCGCGGCGGCGATGGCCAAGCAGGACAAGCGGCCGCGCTGGC
>CBIHMN010000318.1:0-3013 GCA_966211005.1 uncultured Arenimonas sp. | reverse complement strand
CGAGCACCTGACGACGCAGTGGCTGCTGTTCGACGGCGAGCTGAAGAAGCTCGGCCAGTCGGCGCCGTTCGAGGCGCTGGTGGAGAAGCAGGGCAGCGTGCACGACGCACTGGAGGCGGTGATCGCCGACCTCGAGTCGCTGGCGACAGAACTGCAGCCGCCGCCGGAGGAACCCGCGGCGGAGTGACGCCGCCGGCCCGTCAGTCGCGCAGGCCGGCCAGTTCCGCCGCCCGGTCGCCGGCCCCCGCGATCGTTCGCAGCGTGTCGCGATGGTGGCGAGCCGCCCCGGCGTCGCCGGCCGCCGCCGCGGCACGCGCGGCGCCGGCCAGCGCGCGGAACCGGTTCGGGTAGGCGGCGAGGGCGCGCTCGTACGCCGCTTGCGCGTCCGCAGGCCGGTCGAGCGCGAGCAGCAGATCGCCGAGTTGTTCTACGGCCGGCAGCGTCGGACCCGGGGTCACCGGATGCTTCGGCGTCGCCGCCTCGAGCGCGGCCGCCGCGCGCATCGCCGCTTCGGCGCCCGCGGCGTCGCCGGCGTGGTATTTCACCCATGCGTCGAGTTCGCCGCGCAGCACGCGGATGTCGCGTTCGAACGCCGTCTCGCCGGAAGCCGCCATCTTGGCCGCGAGATCGTCGAGGCGTCGCAGCGACGCGGCCATTCCGGCCTGCACCGCGGCGTCGCCGGCCCCCGTGCCGGTCGCCGATTCCTGCACCCCGCGCGCGTGCGCGAATACCTGGATCGCCTCCGCCCATGCGAAACGGTCCCAGTCGACCGTGTCGGGCGTGCGTGGCCGGATCGCCGCGGCAGCGCGCCAGTCGCGCTGCTCGAGCGCGATGCGGGCCTGCGTCGAAGCGAGATGGAACGCGCTCTTGAACGACGGCTCGAGGTTCGGCACCGCGACCAGCCTCGCGCGCTCGGCTTCGGCGGCGCGGTCTTCGCCACGCTGCAGGTGGGCGTAGACGAGGTATTCGATCGCGTGCGCGAATTCGTCCCAGACGTATTCGCCGCCCGGGCCCGCCGGATGCCGCAGGGCCGCCTCGGCCGCGCGGCGGTTGCCGCGGATCGAACCCGGCCAGTCGCCGAGCCGCGTGTACAGATGCGTCGGCATGTGGAGCGCATGCGGGTTGTCGGGTGCGATCGCTTCGTAGCGCCGCGCGATGCCGGTGGCCCGCTCGACGCGCCCGGGCGCATCGCTCGCATGCACGAGGTAGTGCAGCGCGCCCGGATGGTCGGGCCGGCGCGCGAGCACGCCTTCCAGCAGCACCGCGGCGCGGTCGGCGTGGGCGCGCGCGCCGTCGCCTGCCGGTGCGGTGGCCAGCAGCGCCAGCGCGTACTGGAGTGTCGCCTCGTCGTCGTCCGGGAATGCGACGTGCTGCGCCTCGGCGGCCGTGGCCCAGCGGGCGATGCGCTGCCAGTAGTCGCCGGGTTCGTCGAAGAACGCGCCGGCGGCTTCGAGGAACGCGGCTTCGTGCGGCGTCGTGGCGTCCCCGGCGGCGCGCGCCTGCTGCACCGCCAGCCGCCCGATCTCGAGGTCTTCCGCGGACGGCCGCGACGGCCACAACGGCTGGAACAGCGTCATGGCGACGCCCCAGTGCGCCATCGCGCACTCCGGCTCGCGCATCGACAGTGCGGCGAACGCCTCGCGTGCCTGCGGGTAGGTCATGTGATGCCAGAGGGTCAGCGCCGCGTCGAAATCGGCCTGGGCGGCGGGCGCACAGCTGATCGGGATGTGCGCCGTGCCGTGGGTCGCACTCGTCCCGGCGCGCGCCACCGACGCCGGCGACGTGGCGAGGACCAGGACGAGAACCAGGCAGGCGGCCGCCGCGCGGTGCAGGCGGGAGGACATGGGCGATCTCCGTGCGGCCTGGTCGAACGTTATGCCTCCGGAGGGGCCCGTACAATCGCCGGATGCCGGCCACCCTCCCCCGCCCGCTGCATGACGCCCTCGCCGCGGCCCTGCCGCCGGGCGCGCTGCTGGCCGACCCGGCGGAACGGTTGAACTACGGCTACGACAATTCCCGCCGCCAGGGCCTGCCGCTGGCGGTGGCGCTGCCGCACGACGCGGCGCAGGTGCAGGCGATCGTGCGCGCGTGCCGGGAAGCGCGCACGCCGATCGTCGCGCGCGGCCGCGGCACGAACACGACCGGTGCGAGCGTGCCCGGCGAGGACGCGCTGGTCGTGTCGTTCGAACGCATGGCGCGCGTGCTCGACATCCGGCCCGGCGACCGGGTGGCGGTCGTCGAACCCGGGCTGCTCAACGGCGACCTGCAGGCGGCGCTGGCGCCGCACGGGCTGTTCTGGCCGCCCGACCCGACCAGCGCGATGTACTGCAGCATCGGCGGCAACCTCGCCTGCGGCGCCGGCGGCCCGCGCGCGGTGAAGTACGGCGCGACGCGCGACAACGTGCTGGCGCTGAAGGCCGTCACCGGCACCGGCGAGCTCGTATCGTTCGGCGCGGCGACGACGAAGGGCGCGAGCGGCTACGACCTGTCGCGGCTGCTGATCGGCAGCGAAGGCACGCTGGCGCTGATCGTCGAGGCGACGCTGCGGCTGACGCCGGTGCCGGCGCGACGCCGCGCGCTGCGCGCGCTGTACGCCGATGTCGACGCCGCCGCCGCCGCGGTCGCGCGGCTGATGGCGCAGCCGGTCACGCCGTCGATGCTGGAGTTCATGGACGACGAGGCGGTGCGCCTCGCGCGCGAGGTCGGCGACGCCGACATCCCCGCGGCCGGCGCGCTGCTGATGCTCGAAGTGGACGGTGACGAAGCGGTGCTCGCGGAAGCCGTCGCCGCGGTGACCACCGCCGCGCAGGGCCCGGGCTGCCTCGAGGTCACCGCCGCACGCGACGACGCGGAGCGGGAGCGACTGTGGACCGCGCGCAAGTCCCTGAGCCCGGCGCTGCGGACGATCGCTGCCGGCAAGATCAACGAGGACGTGGTGGTGCCGGTGTCGCGCATTCCGGCGCTGGTGGCGGCGGTGCGCGGAGCGAGGACGTAGCACGCGCTGCCGAGCGTC
>CBIHMN010000317.1:0-3024 GCA_966211005.1 uncultured Arenimonas sp. | reverse complement strand
GGTTGTCGGTGATGTCGAGCAGGCCGTTGATGAAGCGCTTGTAGCAGGCGATGCCTTCGGCCAGCACGGCGTCGCGGTCACCGGCCGCCGGCGGCCGCTTGACGACGAAACCGCCCTTGGAACCGACCGGCACGATCACGGTGTTCTTCACCATCTGCGCCTTGACCAGCCCGAGCACCTCCGTGCGGAAGTCCTCGCGGCGATCGGACCAGCGCAGGCCGCCGCGCGCCACCGGGCCGAAGCGCAGGTGGGTGCCCTCGACATAAGGCGAATACACGAAGATCTCGCGGAACGGACGCGGTTTCGGCAGGTCCGGCAGCGCCGACGGGTCGAACTTGAAGCTGATGTAGTCGCGCGGCGCGCCGTCGTGACGCTGGTAGAAGCTCGTGCGCAACGTCGCGCCGATCAGGGCCATGAAGCCGCGCAGGATGCGGTCGTCGTCGATGCTGCTCACCTGCTCGAGCAGGATCTCGATGGCGTCGGTGACCGCGTCGACCTGCGCCGCGCGGTCGAGCCCGCGCGCCGCGGCGATCTCCTGCGGAATGGTGTCGAGCGCCGCGCGCTCGCCCTTCGGCAGCAGCCACGCGATCTGGTCGTGCAGCGCCTTCTGACCGGCTTCGTCGAGCGGTTGCTCGCGGCCCGGCTCGAAGCGCGCGGCGAACAGCTCGTAGAGCAGGCGCGCGATCACCGGATTGCGCTGCAGCGCTTCCTCCATGTACGGCTGCGAGAACGGCACGCCCGTCTGCAGCGCGTACTTCGCGTAGCCGCGCAGCATCGCGATGTCGCGCCATTCCAGCCGCGCGCTCGGCAGCAGGCGGTTGAAACCGTCGTTCTCGGCCAGCCCGAGCCAGATCGCGCCGAACGCGTGCTCGAACGGCTTGGTGGCGGCGACCACGTCGATCTCGCCGCGCAGCGGCATCACCTCGAAATCCTGGATCGAGATGTCGCCCTCGTCGGACTGCAGCGCGTACGGATGTTCGGCGACGACGCGCAGCCCCAGGTTCTCCATCACCGGCAGCACGTCGGACAGCACGATGTCGCCACCGCGGCGGATGAGCTTGAAACCGAGCTGGTCGCCTTCGTCGCGATAGAACGTGATGCGCAGGTCGTCGGGACCCGACAGCAGCGAAGCCTGCAGCAGGTCGCTGGCGGCGACGGGGGGCGTCGTCGCTTCCACGTAGCCCGCCGGCAGGCCGCGGCCGTAGCGCTGGAACAGCCTGAGCCCCTGCTCCTCGCCGTGTTCCCGCAGCAGCGTCTCGCGCAGCTCGTCGTGCCAGTCGCGCACGATCTGCTGCAGTTCGGCTTCGATGCGCGGCAGGTCGACCTCGACCTTCGCGCCGGCCTTGGGCCGGATGACGAGGTGCAGCTGCGCGAGCGGCGATTCGCCGATGCGCACGGCGTGGTCGAGCCGTTCACCCTGCAGCTCGCGCATCAGCAGCGCTTCGATGCGGTGACGTATCGTGGTGTTGAAACGGTCGCGCGGGATGTAGACGAGCGCGGAGAAGAAGCGTCCGTAACGGTCGCGGCGAAGGAACAGCCGCGTCCGGGACCGCTCCTGCAGGCCGAGGATGCCGCTCGCGGTGGCCTGCAGTTCTTCGGCCGTCGACTGGAACAGCTCGTCGCGCGGCAGCGACTCGAGGATGTGGCGCAGCGCCTTGCCGCTGTGGCTGTCCGGGGCGAGGCCCGACGACGACATCACGTGCTCGTGGCGCTGGCGCACCAGCGGGATGTCCCACGGCCGGCGGTTGTACGCACTGGACGTGTACAGGCCGAGGAAGCGGTGTTCGCGCACCGCGCGCCCGGTCTCGTCGAACACCAGCACGCCGATGTAGTCCATGTAACCCGGGCGGTGCACGGTCGCGCGGGCATTGGTCTTGGTGAGGATCAGCGGCTCGAGCCGCACGCCCGGCGGCAGGTCGGCGGCGGCGAGGCCGGTGACCGGGCGCGGCTGCACCAGGTGGTCCTTGCCGCGCAGCAGGCCGAGCCCGCTGCCCTGCACCGGCACCAGCTGGCGGTCGACCACCTCGTACTCGCGGTAGCCGAGGAACGTGAAATGGTTGTCGGCGGCCCAGCGCAGGAAGTCCTGCGCCTCGCGCCGGCCGGCGTCGTCGACCGGCAGCGGCCGGGTCGCCAGCTCGTCGGCGATGCGCAGCATGCGGTCGCGCATCGGCTGCCAGTCGACCACGGCTTCGCGCACGTCGGTCAGCGACGCCAGGATCGCCTGCGCGATCGCCGCCATCGCGTCGGCGTCGGCCTGGCGATCGATCTCCACGTGCATCATCGACTCGGGCAGGCCTTCGCCGACCTCGACGAGCGCGCCGGCCGCGTCGCGCGTGACCGCGAACACCGGGTGCACGATCTGGTGGATCGCGACCTCGCGCTGCGACAGCGCCATGCGCACCGAGTCGACGAGGAACGGCATGTCGTCGTTGACGATGCGCACGACCGTATGCGTGCTGTCGAAGCCGTCGGCCCCCGGTTCCGGGTTGGAGACCTCGATCTTCGGCGCGCCGGCGACGCGCTGCCCCGCGAACGCGATGAACGACTGCACGAGCGCGGCCCATTCAGCCGCGGAACGGCCCGCCAGCTCGTCTTCCGGCACCCGCGCCAGGAACGCGCGGGCGAATCGGGCGGTGAAGGCATCGCGGGCCGCCGACCCTCCCTGCATGGCCACGACGACGTCGTCCAGGGAACGGGTGGAGCTCAGGGCTTGCGCATTCATCGACCGCTTCTCGCAGTGGAGTGGATAAAGGCCGAAATTGTAGCCCCGCGGTCACGCGGGGGCCACCGCATCGGCGCCGCGGAGCCGGCCCGGGCGGGGGGCCGTTCAGCCGGGTTCAGGCACGCGCGCCGTCAGCGCAGGCCGGTCTCGTGGCGCGCGATCACGAGCCGCTGGATCTCGCTCGTGCCCTCGTAGATCTCGGTGATCTTCGCGTCGCGGAAATAGCGCTCGATCGGCATTTCCTTCGAGTAGCCCATGCCGCCGTGGATCTGCAGCGCCTGGTGCGTGATCCACATCGCCGC
>CBIHMN010000316.1:0-3034 GCA_966211005.1 uncultured Arenimonas sp. | reverse complement strand
AGGGCCGGCTGGTCTGCGCGGCGCACGGCGCGATGTTCGAACTCGAACACGGCGAATGCATCGCCGGGCCGTGTCGCGGCCAGTCGCTGGTCCCGGTGGCCGTGGTCGCCGGCGAGGCGCCCTAGAACATCAGGTTGACGATCAGCATCACCACGGCGGTGTACATCAGCGTCAGCGGCGCGCCGGTGCGCCACAGGTCCTTCGTGCGGTAGCCCGCCGGCCCGGTCACCATCGCCAGCACGGGGTTCGTGACGCTCAGGAAATTGTTCGACGCCGACAGCGCCACCAGCAGCGCGATGCCCACCGGCGAGCCGCCCGCGGCGAGCGCGACGCTGATGCCGATCGGCACCATCACCACGGTGGCGCCGACGTTGCCGATCACCAGCGTGAACGCCGTCGTCAGCAGCGACAGTGCCAGCTGCAGCACCAGCAGCGGCACGCCGGTGCCGATGCGCTCGAGCACCTGCTGCACCAGCCACGCGGCGGCGCCGGTGGAATCCATCGCCCAGCCGAGCGGGATCAGGCAGGCCATCAGGAACACCGTCTTCCAGCTGATGGCCGAATACGCCTCGTCCATGTTCAGCACGCCGGCGAGCATCATCGTCGCGGCACCGGCCATCAGCGCGACCGGCACGGGCAGCAGCGTCGACAGGGCCAGCGCCATCGCCGCGATGAACACGCCGATCGCCCACCACAGCTTGTGCGGACGCTGCTCGCCCTTCGGGTAGTCGGTGACCACGACGAAGTCGCGGCTCTCGCTCGCCTGCGCCAGGTCGGTCCAGATGCTGTGGAACACCAGCATGTCGCCGGCCTTCATCGGCATCTTGCGGATGTCCTCGCGCCAGACCTGGTTGTCGCGGTTGATCGCCAGCAGGCTGATGCCGAAGCGCTTGCGCAGCCGCAGCGTCTCCTGCGCCTTGCCGATGAAGGACGACGTCGGCGGGATCACGGCCTCGGAAATGCCCGAGCGGCTCGGGTTGAACAGGTCGGCGAAGTGGCGCAGCCGCGCCGACATCCGCAGCAGGTTCTTCTGCGCGTAATCCTGGATGGCTTCGCGCGGGCCCATCGCGCCGAGCACGCTGCCGACCCAGATCATCTGGTCGGCCGGCGGGCTCAGCCGCGCTTCGTTGCCGCTCACCAGCGCCAGCAGCAGCGGCGCACCGCGTTGCGCTTCGGCCTCGCCGACGCTCATGCCGACCAGCGGGCTCTCGGCGGTGACCGTCAGCTCGAACACGTCGCCGTCGATGCCGTACGACCGCGCGAAATAGCTCTGCGTGCGGCTCGGCGCGACGCCCTTGTCGGCCACGGTGCCGAGCATCCGCGCACCCTTCCACCGGAACCAGCCGACCGTGACCGCGATCAGCGCGAGGCCGACCGGCAGCGGCGCGAACATCGGCAGCGGCTGCAGCGTCGCCGCACCCGACGGCAGGTTGCGGTTCGCCTGCACCAGCAGGTCGTTGAGCAGCATCAGCGGCGAGTTGCCGATCATCGTCAGCCCGCCGCCGGCGATGATCGCGGCGGCCACCGGCAGCAGCAGCCGCGACAGGCCGATGCCCGAGCGGCCGGACACGCGCGCGGTCACCGGCAGGAACAGCGCCATCACCGCCGGGTTCTGCATGAAGCCCGACATCGCGCCGGCGAACGCCGAGGTCAGCACGATCAGCCGCTCTTCCATCCCCTTCGAGACGCGCAGCAGCCACACCGCGAGCCGGTTCAGCGCGCCCGTGCGGTCGAGCCCGGCGCCGAGGATCATCGTCGCGATCACCGCGATCACCGCGTTGCCGGAGAAGCCGTCGAACAGCTGCGTCGCCGGCACCAGCCCGGTGACGCCCAGCACCATCAGCACCACGAGCGCGGTCGCATCGGCACGGATGCGCTCGATCATGAACATCGCGATGGTGAAGCCGACCAGCCCCAGCACGATCATCATGTCGCGGGTGAGGGTGAGGCCGGTCTCCATGGGCGAGGGTTACTCCGGCGTCCGTTCGTACAGCAGGTCCCAGACGCCGTGGCCGAGTTTCAGGCCGCGGTTCTCGAAATGCGTCTGCCGTCGCCATTCCGGGCGCGGCACCGTGCCGCGCGCGCCGGCGCGATTGCGCAGCCGCGGTTCGGCGTCGAGCACGTCGAGCATGTGCTCCATGTAGTTTTCCCAGTCGGTCGCGAGGTGCAGCAGGCCGCCCGGCGCGAGCCGCTCGCACAGCAGGGCGACGAACGCCGGCTGCACCAGCCGCCGCTTGTGGTGCCGCTTCTTGTGCCACGGGTCGGGGAAATAGATGCGCACCTGGGCCAGCGACGCCGGCGCGACCGCGTCGCGCAGCACTTCGACCGCGTCGTGCTGGAACACGCGCAGATTGCGCAGGCCTTCGGCCGCCGCCGCGTTCAGCAGCCGGCCGACGCCCGGGCCGTGCACTTCGATGCCGATGAAGTCGTGCTGCGGCTCGTTCGCCGCGGCATGCAGCAGCTGCTCGCCGTTGCCGAAACCGATCTCGACGATGCGCGGTGCGACACGGCCGAACGCCGCGTCGAAATCGACCGGCGCACCGGTGTGGTCGAGCCCGTACGCAGGCCAGTGCAGCTCGAAAGCGCGCTTCTGCGCGTCGGTCTGCCGCCCCTGGCGCAGCACGAAGCTGCGGATCGGCCGGTGCCGCGGCGAGGGCGGAATGTCGTCGGCGGGCATGCGTTCGGCCGCCATCTCAGATGAAGTGCCCGTCCAGCGGCGACGACGCGCTCGCGTTGCGCTTCTTCGGGATGCGGCCGGCGAGGAATGCCTCGCGCCCCGCCTCGACCGCCTTGCGCATCGCCGATGCCATCCGCACCGGGTCCCGCGCGCCGGCGATCGCCGTGTTCATCAGCACGCCGTCGCAGCCGAGTTCCATCGCGATCGCCGCGTCGCTGGCGGTGCCGACCCCGGCGTCTACGAGGATCGGCACTCTGGCGTTCTCGACGATCTCGAGGATCGACCAGCGGTTCTGGATGCCGAGGCCCGAGCCGATCGGCGCGGCCAGCGGCATCACCGCGACGCAGCCGATCTCCT
>CBIHMN010000315.1:0-3040 GCA_966211005.1 uncultured Arenimonas sp. | reverse complement strand
GCGTGGCACGCGCGCAGGATGCGCAGCGCGATCTCGCCGCGGTTGGCGATGACGATCTTCTCGAGCATGACGGCGTCCTTCAGCTGATGACGAACATCGGCTCGTCGAATTCGATCGGCTGGCCGTTCTTGACCAGGATCGCGGCGACCGTGCCGGACACGTCGGCCTCGATCGGGTTGAACATCTTCATCGCCTCGATGATGCCGATCGTCTCGCCGGCCTTGACCTGCTGCCCGATCTGCACGAACGGTGGCTTGTCCGGCGACGCCGACGCGTAGAACGTGCCGACCATCGGCGAACGCACGGTGTGGCCGTCGGGAACGTCCTTGGTCGACTTGCCGACCGCGTCGGCCGACAGGCCGCCCGCCGGCGCGGCGGCGCGCGGGGCTTCGACGGCCGGCGCGGCGTGCATCGCCATCGGTGCGGGCGCGGCGTAGCCACCCTTCGGCACGCGCGCGAGGCGGACGGATTCCTCGCCCTCCTTGATCTCGATCTCGGAGAGATTCGATTCCTCGAGCAGGTCGATCAGTTTCTTGATCTTGCGAAGGTCCATGGGTCGGCCTCGTTGTTTCGTCGTGGGGTGGAAGGGTCAGGCCGCGAGGCGGCGGATCGCCGCGTCGAGCGCATAGCGGTAGCTGTCGGCGCCGAAGCCGGCGACGACGCCCACCGCCAGATCGGCGACGTAGCTGTGCCGGCGGAACGGTTCACGCGCATGCGGGTTGGACAGGTGCACCTCGATCACCGGCAGGCCCGCCGCCGCCAGCGCGTCGCGCACGGCGACGCTGGTGTGGGTGAACGCGGCCGGGTTGATCACGATGAAGGCGGTGCCGTCGGCGCGCGCCGCCTGGATGCGCTCGACCAGCACGTGCTCGGCATTGCTCTGCAGCGTTTCGAGCTGATGGCCGGCGGCGGTGGCGGCGGTCGCGAGGTCCGCGTCGATGGTCGCGAGGGTCGTGTGGCCGTAGACCGCCGGCTCCCGCTCACCGAGCAGGTTGAGGTTCGGACCGTGCAACACGAGGATCTTCGCCACCGGGGGGACTCCGCAAGGGCGCACAGTCTGTGCGAAGTGCGGGCCGGGTGTCCAGCAAGATCGGCGCGTTATCGCGGATTTTAACGGGCGTTTGAAGCCCAGGCCGCGACGGCCGCTTCGTCCGGGAACGGGCCGTAATGCGTCTTCAGCAGCCGCCCCTCCGCGTCGACCAGCACGGTGAAGGGCAGGACGCCACGGCGATTGCCCAGCACCACCGAGCTGTCCGCCGGTCCCGGCGTCTCGACCAGCAGCGTAAACCGCACCGGCACCTCGGCCACGAAGCGTTCGGCTTCAGCCGGCGAATCCAGCGCGATGCCGACCACTTCGACGCCGTTCGCGCCCTGCGAGGCGGCGAACGCGTCGAGCAGCGGCATCTCTTCGCGGCAGGGCGAGCACCAGCTGGCCCAGTAGTTCAGCAGGCGCGTCCGGCCCGGCGCGACCAGCGGCCGCGCTTCGCCGGTGCGGAGGTCGGCCAGCCGCAGGTCGGGTACCGGATCGCCGGGCGCGACGATCACCAGCCCGGCCGGCGGCGGCGGGCCGGACCGTTCGTCGACGCGGTGCGCGATCCACGCCCCGAGCGCCGCGCTGAGCCCGCCGAACAGCACCAGCGCCGCCCAGGTCGGCCACGCGCGCGTGACCTCCCCCGGTCCGGGGCGCCGGGCCTCGTCGCTCATCGCGACGCCGCCGCGTCGGCCAGCGCCGATTCGACGAGCGCGGTCGTCAGCACCGTCGGCAGCACCACCGGTTCACCGCGCGCGGGATAGACGACGTACAGCGGCACGCCGACCGCGCCGTGTTCCTCGAGGAACGCGGTGATTTCCGGATCGACGTCGGTCCAGTCGCCCTTCATGTACACGGCGCCGGCGGCATCGAGCGCGGTGCGGAACGCATCGGTGCCGAGCACCGTCTTCTCGTTGGCCTTGCAGGTGACGCACCAGTCGGCGGTCATGTTGACGAACACCACGCGCTCGTCGCGGCGCAGCTGTTCGAGGCGCGCCGGCGACCACGCGACCACGCCTTCCTCGGCGATGTCTGCGCGCACCGGCGCCGGCATCCGCTGCACGACCACGACCGGCCACAGCGCGACGAGCACCAGCAGCGCCGCGAACGCCTTCGCCGCGACGCCCTTCCAGCGTGCCTTTTCCCACGCCCACAGGCCGGCGGCCAGCAGCACGGCGCCGACCAGCACCGCGGCGATCGCGTCGGCGCCGCGCTGCTTCGCCAGCACCCACAGCAGCCACACGGCGGTGAGGTACATCGGGAACGCGAGCACCTGCTTCAGCGTTTCCATCCACGCCCCCGGCTTCGGCAGCCGCGCGGCGATCGCCGGCACGAAGCCGATCAGCAGGAACGGCAGCGCCAGCCCGAGACCGAGCGCCGCGAACACCAGCAGCGCGACGACCGGCGACGCGGTGAACGCGAACGCCAGCGCCGTGCCCATGAACGGCGCGGTGCACGGACTGGCGACGACGACCGCGAGCACGCCGGTGAAGAAGTCGCCGGCCGGGCCGGACTTCTCGGTGAGCGACTGGCCGGCGCCGGCGAGCGACGCGCCGAACCCGACGACGCCCGACAGCGACAGTCCGATCGCGGTCATCACCAGCGCCAGCGCCGCGATCACCCCGGGCTGCTGCAGCTGGAAGCCCCAGCCGAGCGCCAGCCCGGCCTGCCGCAGCGCCAGGGCGATCGCGCCCACCGCGACGAAGCTCGCCAGCACGCCGGCGGTGTACCAGAGCGCCTGGCGACGCGCGCCGGCGCGGTCGCCGCCGCCCTGCGCGACCGACAGCGCCTTCAGCGACAGCACCGGCAGCACGCACGGCATCAGGATCAGCACGACGCCGCCGCCGAGGGCCAGCAGCAGCGCCAGCCACAGCGATGTGGGTCCGGCGGGCGAAGGCGGCGTCTCGCGGGCGAACCCGGTGTCGTCGGCCGCGGCGAGCGTGCCGCCGGCCGGCAGCTGCAGCGACACCGTGCGCGTCATCGGCGGGTAGCAGATGCCCTCGACCTGGC
>CBIHMN010000314.1:0-3045 GCA_966211005.1 uncultured Arenimonas sp. | reverse complement strand
TCGACCTGATGGAGAAGTTCGCCGACTACGGCTTCAACAAGTCGCACTCGGCGGCGTACGCGCTGGTCGCGTACCAGACCGCGTGGCTGAAGGCGCACCACGCGGCGGAGTTCATCGCCGCGACGCTGTCGTCGGACATGGACAATACCGACAAGGTGGTCACGTTCCTCGACGAGGCGCGCGAGCTGGGGCTCGACGTGCGCCCGCCCGACGTGAACTCGTCCGGTTACCGGTTCGTCGCGCTCGACGCGAAGACGATCCGCTACGGGCTGGGTGCGGTGAAGGGCGTCGGCCGCGGCGCCTGCGAGGCGATCGTCGACGCGCGTGCCGCCGGCGGCGAGTTCCGCGACCTGCTCGACTTCTGCCAGCGCGTCGACACCACCCGGCTCAACCGCCGCGTGCTGGAAGCGCTGGTGAACGCCGGCGCGCTCGACGCGCTCGGCGCCAACCGGGCGTCGCTGATGCTGCAACTGCCGGAAGTGCTGAAGGCCACCGAACAGCTGTCGCGCGAACGCGCCGCGGGCCAGGTGTCGCTGTTCGGCGGCGGCGGCGATGCACCGGCGATCCGCATCGAGCTGCCGGAGGCGCCGGACTGGCCGCTGGAAACCAAGCTGCTGGGCGAACGGGAAACCCTCGGCCACTACCTCAGCGGCCACCCGCTCGACCCGTGGCGCGCGGAGCTGCAGGCGCTGGTCGGCCTGGACCTGCGCGATCTCGACACCGTCTGGAGCCAGAAGAAGGATCGCCGCGGCGAAGCCCAGGTCGTCCTCGCCGGCCTCGTCACCGCGGTCCGCCGGCGCGGCGACAGCATGGGTTTCGCGCGCATCGAGGACGGGCGCGGGCAGCTGGAGGTGGCGTTCTTCCGCGAGGCGTTCGCCGAATCGGCGCATCTGCTGTCGCGCGACCGGATCCTGCTGGTCGAAGGCGGACTGGCCGAGGATCCGTTCAGCGGCGGCTTCGTGCTGCGCGCGCGCGGCTGCTGGGATTTCCGCCAGCTCTGCGCCCAGCACGCGCGCCGGCTCGGGCTCACCGTCGACCTGCGCGCGCAGGGCGCGTGGGAGCGTCTCCAGCAGGTACTCGCCGGGTTCCGCCCGGGCGCGACGCCGCTGCGCCTGGACCTGCTGACCGCGGCCAAGGCGCGCGGCGTGGTCGACATCAACGGGTCCCAGGGCGTGCGCACCGAACCGGAGCTGATCAGCGCGCTGCGGGCGTTGCCCGGGGTGAGCCAGGTCAGCCTGAGCCTTCACCGCCCGTGGAGCCAAGGGGGCTGAGCGGCTAGAATCGCGCCCCGAGCCTTTGCTCCAGAGTCGTTCATGAATCCCAATTTCCTCGATTTCGAACAGCCGATCGCCGAACTGGACGCGAAGATCCAGGAACTGCGCCGGGCCAGCACCGGGCCCGCGGTGAATATCGAGGCCGAGGTCGACGGACTGCAGGAAAAACTGCGGCTGCGTACCGCCGAGATCTTCAAGGCGCTGACGCCGTGGCAGATCTCGCAGCTCGCCCGTCATCCGCAGCGCCCGTACACGAACGACTACCTCGGGCTGATGTTCGACGAGTTCCACGAGCTCGCCGGTGACCGCGCGTTCGCCGACGACGCGGCGATCGTCGGCGGCCTCGCCCGGCTCGACGGGCGCGCCGTGATGGTGATCGGCCAGCAGAAGGGCCGCGACACGAAAGCGAAGATCCGCCGCAATTTCGGCATGCCGCGTCCCGAGGGCTACCGCAAGGCGCTGCGGCTGATGAAGCTGGCGGAACGCTTCCGGCTGCCGCTGTTCACCTTCATCGACACGCCCGGCGCCTATCCCGGCGTCGGCGCCGAGGAGCGCGGGCAGTCGGAGGCCATCGCGCGCAACCTTCTGGAAATGGCCGAACTGAACATCCCGATCATCTGCACGGTGATCGGCGAAGGCGGTTCGGGCGGCGCGCTGGCGATCGGCGTCGGCGACCGCACGCTGATGCTCGAATACAGCACCTATTCGGTGATCTCGCCGGAAGGCTGCGCGTCGATCCTGTGGAAGTCCGCCGACAAGGCGCGCGACGCCGCCGAGGCCCTCGGCCTCACCGCGAAGCGGCTGCTGGAGCACGGCCTGATCGACGTGGTCGTGCCCGAGCCGCTCGGCGGCGCCCATCGCGACCCCGCGGCGATGGCCGCGACGCTGAAAGCCCGTCTCCTGTCCGAGCTGGCCACCCTGGAACGGCTCGACGACCGCGCGCGCCTCGACGCGCGCTACCGTCGCCTGCGCAGCTACGGCGCCTACGAGGCTGCCTGACCCGCGCACGGCGTCCGCATCCCGACGGCGCGCGATCCCCGCGCGCCGCGGCACACGGGGAGTGTGGCGATGGTGATCCGGCGCGTGGGTGTGTTGTCGATGGCGAAACTGATGGGCGTGCTGTACGGCGGCATCGGCCTGCTGATCGGCGCGGTGTTCGCGTTGTTCAGCGTGCTCGGTGGCGGCGCGCTGCTGGCCAGTGGCGGCCAGGAAGGCGCGATGGGCGGCGGCATGATGATGGGCATGGGCGTGGCGATGATCGTGATCGCGCCGGTGTTCTACGGCCTCACCGGCTTCCTCGCCGGCGCCCTCACCGGCTGGCTGTACAACCTGGCGGCCGGCTGGGTCGGCGGGATCGAGGTCGACATCCAGTGAGCCGCGCGGGCGCCGGTACGGCATGCCGCTGACGCTGCCGTCGGCGCCCGGTAACGGGCCGGTCGCGATCGCCTTCAGCGGCGGACGCGATTCGACCGTGCTGCTGCATCTCGCCGCGCACGACGCGGCGCTCCGGGCGCGCGGCCTGCGCGCCCTGCATGTCGACCATGGCCTGCAGCCGCGATCGGCGGAATGGACCAACCACTGCGCGGCGATGTGCGCCGACTTCGGCGTGCCGTTCGAAACGCGACGCGTGCAGGTCGTCGCGGGCGGCGACGGCCCGGAGGCCGCGGCGCGCGACGCGCGCCACGCCGCGTTCGCGCGATGGCAGGCACCCGGCGAGCCCGTCGCCGCCCGCGCCGCGCAGAAGCCGCATGAGCACGGTTTCCGCCTGGTC
>CBIHMN010000313.1:0-3109 GCA_966211005.1 uncultured Arenimonas sp. | reverse complement strand
CGCCGAACATCCGGAACATCATCCAGCCGGCGGCGATCGCCACGCCGGCGAGCAGCGCCATCCGCATCCTCGACACCCGTCGCCCCGCATCGGGCTTCGCGGTGTCGCGGAACTGCAGCTTCTCGGGCAGGTACGAGGTCTCCCGCGTCGACGCGAGCAGCCCGCCTTCGTGCAGCAGTTCGCGCGCCAGCTTGAAGTCCTCGGACTTCAGCACCCAGACGGCGGGCTGCTGCGTTTCGTCGTGATGTTTCGCCGAGTAGCTGAACTCGCGGCGGCTGTTGCCCTTCCAGCTGCGGCCCTGCGTGATCTTCGTCTCGATCCCGTGTTCGCCGAGCATCTTCGCGACGCCCTCGACGTTCTCCAGCCGGGTCGACGTGAATACCTGGCGCATCAGGCGTTCCCCGTCGCGGCGACGACGCGGATCAGGCCTTCCTGCGCGGTCGATGCCACCAGCCGCCCGTCGCGCGTGTAGATCTGCCCGCGGGCGAGGCCGCGCGCGCCCTGCGCGCTCGGGCTGTCGATCGAGTACAGCAGCCAGTCGTCGGCGCGGAACGGGCGGTGGAACCACATCGCATGGTCGAGCGACGCCATCTGCACGTCCGGCTGGTAGTAGCTGATCCCGTGCGGGAACGTCGCGGTGCCCAGCAGGTGGAAGTCGGACGCGTACGCGAGCAGCGCCTGGTGCAGCACCGGCGAATCGCCGACCGGCGCCGACAGCCGGAACCAGACCTGCTGGTACGGCGGGCGCTTCGGCGGCTTCAGGTCGTCGCGCGGATAAACCGGGCGGATCTCGAACGGGCCCATCCGCGTCAGCCAGCGCTGCGCCTTCGGCGGAAGCGAGGCCAGCTGCTCCGCCGTGGGCGCCGGCACGCGCTCGATGTCCTCGGGCTGCGGTACTTCCGGCATCGACAGCTGGTGCTCGACGCCGGGCTCCGGTTCCTGGAACGAGGAGGCGAACACGAAGATCGGCTGGCCGTGCTGGATCGCGGTGACGCGGCGCACCGAGAAGCTCTTGCCGTCGCGCGAGCGGTCGACGTCGTAGACGATCGGGTGCTCGACGTCGCCGGCACGCAGGAAGTACGCGTGGATCGAGTGCACGTGGCGCACGGCGTCGACGGTGCACTGCGCGGCCGCCAGCGCCTGCCCGAGCACCTGGCCGCCGAACACGTACTTGGTGCCGATGTCGCGGCTCTGGCCGCGGAACAGATTGTCCTCGAGGCGTTCGAGGCGAAGCAGGTCGACCAGCTCGGCGACGACGGATTCGGTCATGGGAACTCCGGTGCGGGGCGCGAATGATACCGCCTGCCTTCCGGCCCCGGCCTGATCGCGGCTGAAGCCGCGCCTACGGCGGGGAAGGGGCGAGACGCTGCAGGGGGACGGCGGCCAGCACCTCCGCCCACGGGAACAGCGGCCCCGGATCGCGCTTTCGCGCGACCGTGCGGGCCGGGTCGTCGCTCGCCGGCACCTGCGCCGTGTCGAGGTCTTCGTGGCCGGCGACGTGGGCCAGCGCCGGCAGCTCGGCCCGCAGGCGGGCCAGCAGGGCGACCAGCGCCCGGACCTGTTCCGGCGTGTACGGCTCGCGCATCGCCTGATGGCGTGAATCGAACCAGTGCGGGTGCCGCCCCGTGTTCACCAGCTCGATGCCGATCGAGCGCTCGTTGTAGCCGCGCGTGTGGTGCGCGACGCGATCGGGCGCGACGAAGACGTGGACCGTGCCGTCGCGGTCGATGTAGTAGTGGCCGCTGTTGCCGGTGCCACCGCCGTAGAGCACGCGCTCGCCGAACTCGCGCGCGGTGGCGAGGTCGGGCAGTTCGGTGCAGTGGATCACGACCAGGTCGATCGCGGCGAGGTCGCGGCGCTCCAGACGCTGCTCGTACGGCAGCGGCCATGCGTGCAGCGCGGGCTCGGGCGGCAGGTCGGGCGTCACGGTCGCATGCTAGCATCGCGGCCGTTCCACGGAGTCCGCGCATGCCCCCGAATCCCGGCCACGTGATCATTTCGCACGGCCTCGAGAGCGGCCCCGAAGCGGCGAAGGCGGCGGCACTCGCGCGCGTCGCCGGCGAACTCGGATGGACCCACGAACGCCCCGACTACCGCGACCTCGACGTGCTCGGGCCGCTCGGCGACGTGCGCGGCCGCATCCTGCGCCTCGGCGCACGCGCGCACGCCTGCACCCGCAAGCCGCTGGTGCTCGCCGGATCGAGCATGGGCGCGTTCGTGTCGGCGCAGGTGTCGCGCGAAGTGCCGATCGCCGGTCTGTTCCTGATGGCGCCGCCGATCGCGCTGGAGACGCCCCCGCACATGCTGAAGGCCGCGATGGTGCCGACGCGCATCGTGCACGGCTGGGAAGACGAACTGATCCCGGCGATGGACGTCGTGCGCTGGGCGCAGCGCCGCCACGACACGCTGGTGATGGTGCCCGACAGCCACCGCCTCGCCGCGCACGTGGATTTCTGCGCCGAGGAGTTCGGCCGGTTCCTGCAGATGCTGGCGACGTGAGGTTCTTCGTCGCCTGCGCGAAGGGGCTCGAATACCTGCTCGCGGACGAAATGACGGCGCTGGGCGCGGTGCAGGCCACCGCGGCGCTCGCCGGCGTCAACGTCGAAGGCACGCCGGAATCGGCCTATCGCGCCGTGATGTTCTCGCGCCTCGCGAGCCGGGTGATGTGGCCGCTGGCCGAATTCGCGTGCGCGAACGAACAGGACCTCTACCAGGGCGTGCACGCCCTGCCGTGGGCCGACCACCTCGCCGCCGACGGCACGCTCGCGATCGACGCGCACCTGCAGGGCACGGGCCTGACGCACGAGCGCTACGCCGCGCAGCGCGCGAAGGACGCGATCGTCGACCGCATGCGAGCCAGCCACGGCACGCGACCGTCGGTCGACACCGAGGCGCCCGACCTGCGCCTCGGCCTCGTCGTGCGCAAGGAAAAGGCGCTGGTGGCCGTCGACCTCGGCGGCGGGCCGCTGCATCGCCGCGGCTGGCGCCAGTCACAGGTCGACGCGCCGCTGAAGGAGAACCTCGCCGCGGCGATGCTGCTGCGCGGCCAGTGGCCGGCGCTGCATGCGGTGGGCGGCGCGCTGCTCGACCCGATGTGCGGCAGCGGCAC
>CBIHMN010000312.1:0-3145 GCA_966211005.1 uncultured Arenimonas sp. | reverse complement strand
ATGAAGAACACCAAGTCGAACGACGAGTTCTTCCAGTCGATGAAGCGCTAAGCGCTCCATCGACGCAGGAGCGGCTTCAGCCGCGAAGCGCTTTTCCGCCACCCCACCGCCCACCGCGCTACGCTCCTCCCGACCCGACCAGGGGAGGGGGGAGAGCCGGGTGGACGCGATCGCGAAGCCGCCATGGTGGGACCCGCGCCAACTCCTGCGCGAGGAGAACACCGGCCGGCTGCTGGACCTGGTGGTGCTGCTCGCGAACCTGCTGGTGATGGGCGCGCTCGGGCGCGCCTTCATCGATCTGGTGCGTCGCGCCGACGGCGGCGACGAAAGCGCCCGCACGGTGCTTGCCGGCTTCGTCACCGCGCTGTTCGTGCTGCAGCCGGCGGGCGCGGTGCTCAAGCGCTGGCACTATCACCGGCGGCTCGGGGAAGGCCCCCACCCCGACGTGCTCGACGGCGCCGGCGGCTGCCTGTTCAACCCGATCTTCTATTTCTGCCTGCAGGTGCTGGTGTTCTGCACCGCCGCGGCATTCCTGTTCCAGGACATGGACCTGTCGTCGGACGATTCGGCGCCGGTGTTCCTGACCGTCATCTTCGCCGGCATCGTGCTGATGATCGCCAGCACGGTGCTGGTCTACCGCTATTTCAGCCGGCCAGCGCGCGCCCCCAGGTACGGCTGGATGCGGCACCCGGCGGCCGAACGGCTCGGCGACGCGTTCCTGTTCGTGCACATGCTGTGCTTCCAGGTGATCTGGAACTTCATCGGCCAGATGCAGGCGGGCACCGTGTCCGGCGTGGCCGAGCTCATCGGTCGCGTCGGCCTGCTGGCGTTCCTGGCGCTGCTGCTCTACTTCCCGCCGCGGATGCTCTACCTCGCCGAAGACCTGCGCCGCCCTTACACGTGGCTGTGGATGCTGCTGGCGAACTCGCCGGTCATCTGGCGGGTCGTCGTCGGCACCGGCTGACGCCGGTTCAGCCACCTTCCTCCATGCCCGGAACCGACGGCAGCCTGCTCAGCAGCGTCAGGCGGGACGGCGCGGCGCCGGCGGCCGCCAGGTCGGTGAGGTCGCCGTCTTTCGCCAGCGCGAGCGCGACCCACGGATCGGTCGGGCGATCGTGCGGGCTCAGGCGCATCCAGCCGGCGCCGTACGGCGTGAACCGCACCGGCGTGCGCACGAGCATCCCGGCCGGGTAGCCGCGGTAGCGCCATTTCGCCGCGGCGCGCTCGGCCACGGACGCCAGCGACTCGGCGATCGACGTCGCGCGCTTGCCCTGCACCGGCGAACCGAGCAGGTAGACGTGTTCGGCGGCGACGCGCGTCGGCAGCCCGTCGGGGCCGATCTCGGTGAGCAGCATCACTTCACCGCCGATGCCCGAACGCAGCGCCTTCGCCGGGTAGACCGGCGGCTGGAAATCGGACGAGGCGCCGACCGGACGACCGGCGCTGCCCTTCTTCGGCGGATCGAGGAACCAGACGTTGCGGATCCCGAAGCTCGCCTGCCGGCTCCCGGCTTCGCGCGCGGCGACCAGGCTCAGCGACAGGTGCGCGAGCGCCCGCACCGGCGCGCCGTCCTCGATCACCGGCTCGAAGCGCCACGTGCGGATATGACGCTCGTAGCCGTCGATCTCGCTGACGCCCAGCCGGTTGCGACCCTCGAGCTGCACGTCGGCGACGCTGCCGTCGGGCGCGACGGTGATCGTGCCGGTCGTGCTGGCGCTGTAGATCTCGAGGTCGGCGGCGAACGCCGGCGCGGCGAGCGCCAGCCACAGCAGCAGGAAGGTTCGGCTCACGGCACGTTCCGGCGGGGAGGGGTGTCCAGTAGACCACGCCGGGCGCGCGTGCGTCGGAACGGCATAATCAGTCCCATGCACGCCGACGGCTACCTGGGCACGCTGCTCGTCTTCCTCATCGCCGCGGTGATCGCGGTGCCGTTGTTCCGCCGCTTCGGCCTCGGCGCGGTGCTGGGTTATCTCGCCGCCGGCGTCGCGATCGGCCCCGACGGGCTGCGGCTCGTCGCCGATCCGGAAGACGTGCTGTCGCTGTCGGAATTCGGCGTGGTGATGCTGCTCTTCATCATCGGGCTGGAACTGAGCCCGTCGCGGCTGTGGGTGATGCGACGCCACGTGTTCGGCGTCGGCAGCGTGCAGGTGTTCCTCAGTGCGGCGGCGCTGGCGCTGGTGACCTTCCTGCTGCTCGACGGCTGGAAGTCGCCGGTCGTCGTCGCGCTGGGCCTCGCGCTGTCGTCGACCGCCGTCGGCCTGCAGCTGCTCGCGGAACGCAAGGAACTCACCGCCGACCACGGCCGGCTGGCGTTCGCGATCCTGCTGTTCCAGGACCTGGTCGCGATCCCGCTGCTCGCGGCGATCCCGCTGCTGGGCGAGGCGAAGGCCGCCGGCGCGCGGATGCCGCCGATGATGTCGGTGCTCAATGCGGTCGTCGTCATCGCCGCGGTGATCATCGGCGGGCGCTATCTGCTGCGACACCTGCTGCGGGCGGTCGCGCGCACGCGCCTGGTCGAAGTGTTCACCGCGACCGCACTGCTGGTCGTCGCCGGCAATGCGTGGCTGATGCAGCAGGCGGGGCTGTCGATGGGTCTCGGCGCGTTCCTCGCCGGCCTGCTGCTGTCGGAATCGGAATTCCGGCACGAACTCGAATCGCATATCGAGCCGTTCAAGGGCCTGCTGCTCGGGCTGTTCTTCATCGCGGTCGGCATGAGCATCGATCTCGACGTGATCGCGGCGAACCCGGCGCTCGTGAGCGGCGCCGTCGTCGGCCTGCTGCTGCTGAAGGGTGCGGTGCTGGTGCTGGCCGGCGTGTTCGCCGGCGGGCTGGCGCCGCGGTCGGCACTGATGCTGGGCGCGGTGCTGGCGATGGGCGGCGAGTTCGGTTTCGTCGTATTCGCCGAGGCGTTGAAGGCCGGTCTCATCGATCCACGCTGGCGCGACCTGCTGTTCGCGGTGATCGGCCTGTCGATGGCGGCCACGCCGCTGCTGGTGCTGGGCGTCGCCGGCTGGCTGCGACGGCGCGGGCGCGGTGCCGAGCCCGCGCGCGCCCCCGATCCGATCGAGCTGCAGCATCCGCGCGTCATCATCGCCGGCTTCGGCCGGATGGGGCAGATCATCGGCCGCATGCTGCGCGCGCGGAA
>CBIHMN010000311.1:0-3146 GCA_966211005.1 uncultured Arenimonas sp. | reverse complement strand
ACGCGACGAACGAGGTGATGATCGTGCGCGACAGCGTCTGGTTGATCGAGCGGTTCAGCACCTCGATCGGCGGCACCTTGCTGAGCGTGCGGAAGTTCTCGCGGACGCGGTCGAACACGACGATCTTGTCGTTGATCGAGAAGCCCATCACCGACAGGATGCCGGCGAGCACCGTCAGGTCGAATTCGTGCTGGCTCAGCGCGAACCAGCCGCAGACGATCAGCATGTCGCCGAACGTCGACAGCACCGCCGCCATCGCGAACTTGATCTCGAAACGGATCCAGATGTACGCGAGGAAGCCGATGATCACGAACGCCGCGGCGAGCGCGCCGTTGATCGCGAGCTCGTCGCCGATCTGCGGGCCGACGACGTCGGCGCGCACGACGCGGCCGGGGTTGTCCGGCATCTGCATCGCCGCGAGGATGTCGGCGCCGAGCTTCGACGTCGATTCGGCCGCGACCGGCTGGCCGTCCGCGACTTCCGGCGGCTGCATGCGCACCGCGATGTCGTTGCCCGAACCGTAGGACTGCACGACCGGGTTCTCGATGCCCGCGGCGGCGAGCCGCTGGCGCACGTCCTCGACGTCGACCGGCTTCTCGAACTCGACCTCCACGACCGCGCCGCCGGTGAAGTCGAGCGCGAAGTTGAAGCCGCGCGCGACCAGCAGCGCGACCGCTGCCAGCACCAGCGCGGCGAACACCGCCGTCGTCAGGTGGCGGGCCCGCATGAAGTTGATGTTGCTGTTGGACGGGAACAGTTCCATTTCCGTCAATCCTCAGATCGAGACCGTGGCGAGCTTCTTGCGCTTGCCGTAGATCAGGGTGGCGATGCCGCGCGACACGGACACCGCGGTGTACATCGAGGTCAGGATGCCGATGATCAGCGTGATGCCGAAGCCGCGGATCGCGCCGGACCCGAACACCGCCATCGCGATGCCGGCCAGCAGCGCCGTGACGTTGGCGTCGGCGATCGTGCCGGACGCCTTGTCGTAGCCGTTGACGATGCTCATCAGCGGCGAGTTGCCGTTGCGCAGCTCCTCGCGGATGCGCTCGTTGATCAGCACGTTGGCGTCGACCGACATGCCGACCGTGAGCGCGATGCCGGCCAGGCCGGGCAGCGACAGCGTCGCCCCGATCACCGACATCACCGCCACCACCATCAGCAGGTTCAGCAGCAGCGCCAGGTTGGTGACGATGCCGAACATCTTGTAGTAGACGAGGAAGAAGATCAGCACGAAGCCGAACGACCACGTCACCGCCATGATGCCGCGCTCGATGTTCTCGGCGCCGAGGCTCGGCCCGATGATGCGTTCCTCGACGATCACCATCGGCGCCGCCAGCGAACCGGCGCGCAGCAGGCGGGCGAGCGTCGTCGCTTCCTCCATGCCGTCGAGGCCGGTGGTCTGGAAGTTCTTGCCGAAAACGCCCTGCAGCGTCGCGGCGTTGATCACCTCGGCCTGCGTGCGCGAGGTCAGCACTTCCTCGCCGTCGACGATCGACACTTCCGGGATCGTCTCGATGAACACCGCCGCCATCAGCTGGCCGACGTTCTCGCGGGTATGGGCCAGCATCCGGGCGCCGCCGACGTTGTTGAGCTCGATCGACACCGCCGGCGTGCCGGACTGCGCGTCGGGCATCGCCGAGGCGTTCACCAGCTGGTCGCCGGACACGATGACGCGACGCGACAGCAGGATCGGGCGCGGCTTGCCGTCCGGGCCGAGTTCGCGCGAGTAGTAGAGCAGCGCGGTCGGCGGCACGACGCCGGTGCGCGCGGCTTCCATCGCCTGCAGGCCGTAATCGACCACGTGGCGATATTCGAGCGTGGCGGTGGCGCCGATCAGGCGGCGCGCCTCGGCGGTGTCCTGCACGCCCGGCAGCTGCACCGCGATGCGGGCCTCGCCCTGGCGCTGGATCACCTGCTCGCCGACACCGAGGCTGTTGATGCGGTTCTCGAGGGTCGTGCGGTTCTGGTCGATCGCCTGGTCCATGATCGTCGTGACCAGCGCCGGCGTCATGCGCGCGACGAGGCGGTCGGCCCGGTTGCCGTCGACCACGAGCTCCAGGTCGGGCACCTGCTGGCCGAGCGCGGCGCGGACACGCGTCATGTCCGAAGCGTCTTCGAGCAGAACCTCGATGCCGTCGGGCGTGCGCGCCACGCTGGAATACGGCAGGTCGCCGTCGCGCAGCACCGCCGCCACCTGCTCGGCGTACCCGTTGGCGCGCTTCTCGATCGCCGCATCGCGGTCGACCTGCAGCAGGAACTGCACGCCGCCCTGCAGGTCGAGGCCCAGCGACATCGGCCGGGCGCCGAACATCGACAGCCAGCGCGGCACCGTCGTCGCCGAACTCAGCGCCACGGTGTACTGGCGGTCGAACTGCTCGCGCAGCAGGTCGGAGATCTCGGCCTGCGTCGCCGCGTCGGCGGCGCGCACGAGCAGGTGATCACCTTCGATCGCCACCGATTTCGCCACCAGCTCCGCCTGCGACAGCGCCGCTTTCGTGCGCTGCACCAGCGCGTCGTCGACGACGCTGCCGCGATTGGCGGCGACCTGCACCGCCGGGTCCTTCGGATAGAGATTGGGCAGCGAGTAGAACACCGACAGCGCGATCACGATCGCGGCGACGACGTATTTCCACGTGGCGTACTGGAGCATGGGCGACAACCGGTAGCGGCCCCGTCAGGACCGTGGTGGATACGGATGGGGGGCGGTCAGGCGGACTTCAACGTGCCCTTGGGCAGCACCGCGGTGATGGCGCCGCGCTGGACCTTGATGCTGACCCGGTCGGCGATCTCGACGGTCACGAAGCTTTCGCCGAGGTCCTCGATGCGGCCGGCCATGCCGCCGCTCGTCAGCACCTCGTCGCCCTTCTGCAGCTTGGCGACCAGCTCGCGGTGCTCCTTGGCGCGCTTCATCTGCGGCCGGAACAGCAGGAAATACATGCCGAGGAAGATGACGCCCATCAGCACGAAACTGGGGATCGGGCTCGGCGCGGCGGCCTGGCCGGCGGTCTGGGCCGCGGCCGGGGAAATCAGGAAATCGAGCATGGACATGGACTTGGAGATTCCGTTCAACGGCAAGCGCGGCAGTATACCGGCTCCGGCCCGAATCGCGCCCGGCGGACCGCCGGCCTCGGGCCGGAGTCGGC
>CBIHMN010000310.1:0-3150 GCA_966211005.1 uncultured Arenimonas sp. | reverse complement strand
ACGGGGGCGGGATCGGCCCCTGCTCGTAGAAATTCGGACGCGCACTGACCAGCTCGACCCCGGCGCCGACCCAGTAGTTCAGCCGCTCCAGCACGTAGACGCGGTTGCCGTCCATCGCCAGCGGCGTCCAGGTGCGGCGGCGCCACATGAAGCAGTACTCCACGGTGGCGACGTCGCAGAACGGCACGAACCCGGTGATGTCCTCGTAGCTCAGCGCTTCCATCGCCCCCGGCCCGGCATCGGCGCTGTCGGCCACGCCCCAGGTCATCGGCGGGAACAGCGACGTCACCGCGTTGCCGCCGGCGTCGATGCCCACGCTCTCGAACACGCCGGTGCGCGCCGCGTCGTCGTGCAGGCGCAGGAAGAACCCGGGGAAGACGGTCGTGTCGCCCGGGAACTGGCTGATGTCGAAGCCCGACCGCCAGCGCCCCGGCAGCATCTCCAGCGTGAACGCCGGCAGGCTGCCGTCGACGCGCACGGCCAGGTTGTACGCCGCCGCCCTGCGGCCGAGCGCGTCGGTCGCGATCGCCATCACGCCCTCGCCCTTGCGGCCGTCGGACTGGTAACGGCGGTACTCGTGTGCGCGCACGCCGTTGACGGGGTCGGTCAGGGCCACGTGCAGCCGGCCACCGGTGACGGACCACGCGAACGCCGGGTCGACGCCGTCGATCGACACCGTCGACGTGCCGAAGTCGAACAGCGCGGCGCCCCATGGCGTCGCGTTCGGGCTGTTCGGAAACAGCTCGGGCCGGTAATGCGACAGCATCATCGTGCCGAGCGACTCGGCGGGGTCGTACGGCCGCTCGCCGGCGCCGTTCTCGAACCCGAGCATCGTGAAGCCGGGGTCGTCGATCGGGCCGTCGGCGGGCGCGCACGGCGCGTCCGGATCATGGTCGGTGGTATCCACCGTGCCGACGGAGGCGACGTGCAGGTAGTCGACCGCCGAGCCGTCCTGCAGGCGCGTGACGTCGAAACCCGTCAGCACCTGGGTGAAGTCCCACGAACAGGCCGGGGTGAAGGTGCTGCTGGAGATGGTGTCGGTCTGGTCGTATCGGACCTGCAGCTGGTCGCCGGCGAGCGTCCACGTCACCCCCGGGTCGTCGCGGAAGCGCCAGTCGATGATCGTGCCGGTACCGCTCGTGGCGGTGCCGTCGACGCCGTCGAGTTCCAGCAGGAACTGGCCGCCGATGCCGACGCGGATCGTGCCCGGCGCGCCGGGGAAGATCGCGGCGTAGCCGGTCGGCATCCGCGCCGGCGCGAAGCCGGCGATGTCGGTGGAATCGGCCTCGACCAGCGCGATCGCGTCCTGCAGGTCGCCCTCGGGCAGCGCGTCGACGAACATCGCGTACGCATCCGGGTCGGACACGATGTCGAACACGCTGTCGACGCCGTCGGGCAGCGGTTGCCCGAGGTCGACGACCAGCTTGATCACCGCGGCGATCTCGACGAGCTCGTCGATGTCGATGTTCTGCACCAGCTGCTGCAGCGCGCCGTCGGTCCCGGGCGGCGTGCCGCCGTTGGCTTCGGCGAGCAGCACGTACTGCGCGGTCGACAGATGCGTCGCGTCGACCTGGCCGTTCTCGTCCATCGTCAGCAGGCCGTCGCCGCCCGCTTCGTCGTCGAGGCGCGCGATGGCGCCGACCAGCGAGAAGAAATCGACACGCGCGCCGCTCGGCGACGTGCCGGTGGCGTGGATCGACACGAAGGCGTCGCCGTCGAGCGCGGCGATGTCGATCGTGTAGACGCCGTTCTCGTCGGCGATCGCGGTGAAATCGACGCCGCCGACCGACACGGTCACGGTCGCGCCGGGCACCGGTTCGTCGGTGACGCGTCCGCGCAGCGCCAGGATCACGCCGCCACCGGCGACTTCGACCGTGACCGTGCCGAGGCGCGGCGGCGACTTCGGCGCCTGCACGAGGTACTGGAACTGGTCGGAACCGACGAAGCCCGCGTCGGGCGTGTACTGCACGCGCCCGTTCTCGACGCGCGTGCGGCCGTGGCCCGCGGGGAGCACCGTCACCAGGCGCCGGGTCGCACCGACGTCGCCGTCGTTCGCGATCACGTCGACGAGGACGGGTTGCCCGCCCGCCGTCGTCGCGTGATCGGGCGCCGCTTCCTGCAACCCGGGCGGCCCGGCGGTGGCGGCGGACGCCCCCGCCATCGCCATCAGCAGACACCCCGAGCGCCACACTTTCGAGCCTGCGTTCATCGCGGATTCCCCTCGTGGAACCGGCCCGGCGGGTCGGTCGTACGGCGACGAACGCGGGCTCCCCGGCCCATCGGCCACGCCTATCCGGCGGGGCTCACGCCCCAGTCGGCCGGGCCCAGCGGGGACAGTCCGTGGCGCGCCCGCGCACGGTCGCACTGCGGGCTCGGCGCGCCTGCTTCCCACGCGGCGGCAAGCGCGCGGCAGGGGGACGGACGCGCCGGATAGATGGTGCATGCGGTCGATTCGCCGATGCGGCCGGCGAGGGCGACGCAGCGGTCGGTGCCGTCCGCGCGGCGCAGCTCGAGTTCGTGGTGGCGCAGTGGAAGCACCAGGGCCGCCGCCACACCGTCCGGCGACGCCGGCTGCGCTTCGGACCAGTGGAACGCCACGCGGAACGATGCGCAGCAGGCGCCGCAGCGTTGGCAGGGGTGCGCCATGCGTTTCGCGGCCGAAGCCGCTCCTACAGCACCTTGAAGGTGCGGGTTTCGACGACCTGGTCGTTGATCGCGATGTCGACGGTGTAGTCGCCGGCCGGCCACGGGGCCGGCTGCCGGATCGCGAAGGTGGTCACCGTCGGGGCGGTCGGCGCCAGGCTCTGGCCGGCGCGGGCGATTTCGGTGCCGTCGGCGGTGCGCCAGCGCGCGGACAGCGTCAGCCCGGCACTGCTGCCGATGCCGACGACCGCGGCGTGGATGGCGTCGGCCGGCGCGAACGTGTCGAGCGGCTCGCGCACCTGGCCTTCCTCGTCGACCGCGCGCCCGAGCGTGACGGACGCGACGCGGAAATCGCCGGTCGGCAGCGGCGGCAGTTCCGGTTCGGCGGGCGCCTGGTCGTCGTTCGCGGCGGCGGCGGCCGCGGCGACGGCCGCGTCGGTGTTCGCGGCGGCAGGGTCGGTGGCCGCGTCGTCGGCCGGCGGGGCGCGGTCGCCGCAGGCGGCGAGG
>CBIHMN010000309.1:0-3159 GCA_966211005.1 uncultured Arenimonas sp. | reverse complement strand
CGGCGGCCCGGCGGCGATCGCGCGGCCAGCCCTGCGGCAGGGCGACCTGATCCGGCAGGTGGCGGGCAAGCCGGTCGCGTCGATCGCCGACCTCGACGCGGTCGCCGGCGCGGCGCCGGCCGACGGCAAGCCGCTCGTCGTGGAATTCGAACGCGAGGCCGAGCAGCGCCTCGCCCTGCTGTCGCCGGTGTTCGGCGACAGCGTGCGCACGCCGCTGCCGGAACTGGCGAAGGCGTGGGCCGGCGTCGAGGTGCAGCCGCTGACCGCGTCGCTCGCGCGCGATCTCGGCCTGCCGGCGGCCGGCTACCGCATCAGCCGGATCTATCCGGGCAGCCCGCTGGCCGCGGCCGGCGCCGAGGTCGGCGACCTGCTGACCGCGATCGACGGCGAGCCGTTGCGCGCGACCAACGAGAATTCCGCCGACGGCTTCCACCAGCGCGTGCGCGACCTCGCGATCGGCGCGGAGGCGCAGTTCGCCGCCCTGCGCGGTGACGCGCCGCGCACCTTCGCGGTGACGCTGGGCGAATCGCCGGTCAATACGTCGGGCCTGCGCACGCTGGCGCTGACCCGGCTGCGCGCGCAGCTGCGCGAATTCGGGTTCTACGACCGCGCGGCGCGACGGCTGCCGGCGTCGCAGCGCGGCGTGCTCGTCGACGGCGTCGAAGCCGGCGGGCCGGCCGGGCTGGCGCATCTGCAGGGCGGCGACGTGATCATCCGGCTCGGCGACCGTGCCGTGGACGATCTGGCCGGCCTCGCGGCGGCCCTGGACGCCGCACTGGCCAAGGGCAACGGCAGCGTGATCCCGGTGCAGGTGATCCGCGGCCAGGAAATCCGCATCCTCTACCTCGAACGCTACTGGCTCACGGAGAAACCATGAATCGCGCCCCGCTGCTGCTCGCCGCGCTGCTGTTCGCCGTCGCCCTGCCGGCCGCGGCCGCGCCCGCGCCCGACGAGTTCGAGGATTACCGCGAGATCTACCAGGACCTGGTGAAGCGCCACGCCGACGCGATCGTGACCGTGAAGTTCGTGATGTCGGTGACGAACTCGGGCAACGAGCAGCGCGTCGAGGACCGCACGCAGGCGGCGCTGGTCGGCCGGGACGGGCTGCTGCTGGTGCCCGATCGGGCGGTCAGCGTCGATTTCTCGGCGTTCGGCAACACGACGCCGGGCCAGACCGCGCCGGTGGCGAAATCGAGCGAGTTCCGCGTGCGCCTCGCCGGCACCGAGGACTGGCTGCCCGCCGACCTGGTGACGCGCGACGCCGAACTGGGCATCGCCTGGCTGCGGCTGCGCGGCGAACACGACGACCTGCCGTTCATCGACCTGTCGAAGGGCCGCGCCGGCGAGCCGGGCATGGTGTTCTTCTCGCTGCTGCGCACGTCCGACGACTGGGGCGCCGGCCCGGTGTTCCGGCCGGGCCTCGTGCTCGGCGAGACGCGCACGCCGACCTACCGCCTGATGGTCGACGGCGTGCCGGGCCTGGCGTTCGCGCATGACGGCGCGCCGATGGGCTTCGTCGACGTCGACCTCGCGGCGATGATGCGCTCGCGCGGCGGCACCGGCATGGGGCTGGATCTCGCCGACCAGGTGCTGCGCATGACGCCCGTCGACAAGGTCGCCGCCGCGACCGCGCAGGCGGCGAAGCTGCCGGTCGCCGGGGCGGACGCCGTCGCCGACTGAGGCCGCCTCCCCCGCGACGGGAACGGCCTCGACGCGGATTACGCGGATCGACGCGGATAGGGCGCTTGGGCCGGCGGTTCAGCGCTTCGATCCACGACAGGAATCGGGCCCACCAATCCCGGGCGTCGCCCTGCCGTATCCGCGTCGATCCGCGTGATCCGCGTGATCCGCGTCGAGTACCGGTTCGTCGTATTCCGGGCTCGTAGCGGATCGCGGAAATGCAGGTAACGCCGGGCGGCACGACGGCCGGCCAACGGCGTGGCGGTGCCCGCGACCGGCCATTTTTCGCCGGCGATTTGGCGTTTTCGAGGCCCGCGCACAGCGCGTCGCTGCGGCGGGTCGACCTATACTGGCGGCGACTTCGGGGAGTAGCGCCATGTCGTTCCGTCCGGGTGTTTTCCCGCGCCGCGCCGCGGCGTGCCTGCTGCTGATGCTGGGGATCGCGCTGTCCGCGGGCTGTCAGCGCGACGCGAACCAGGTGCCGGAGCTGCAGGGCGGCGAGGCGGTGGATGCGCGGCCGGCGGTGGAGGGCTTCGGGCTCGTCTCGGCCGGGCGAGGACGCCACGAGGGCGAGACCGCGATCGAACTGGTCTTCTCGCAGCCGCTCGCGGCGAGCCAGGCGTTCGACGACCTGCTGGTGGTGAAGGATCCGGAAGGCGCGGTGGTCGAGGGCAGCTGGGTGCTCGCCGACGATTCGACGACGCTGCGTTTCCCGTACGTCGAGGCGAGCCGCGACTACCGGGTGCTGCTGCGCGCCGGAATCGCCGCGGCCGACGGCGCGACGCTGGGCCGCGACGACACGCGCAGCGTCGACACCGGCCCGGTGGAGCCGGCGGTCGGCTTCGCGTCGCAGGGCAGCGTGCTGCCGGCGCGCGAGACGCGCGGCCTGCCCGTGGTGTCGGTGAACGTGCCGGAAGTCGACGTCGAGTTCCTGCGCGTGCGCGACGCCGAGGTCGCGAACTTCTTCGTCGGCTACCAGCGCGGCGGCCGCCGCGGCGGCTGGGAGATGACCGAAAGCGAATGGCAGGACCGCGTCGCGATCACCCGCGTCGCCGACTCGGTCTACCTCAACCGGTTCGTGCTCGGCGGCGCCGAGAACGAACGCCGGCTGAGCTACCTCCCGGTGCAGAACATCGCGCAGCTGCAGGAGCCGGGCCTGTACTTCGCACTGCTGCGCAAGGTCGGCGGCTATGCCGACGATTACGAGACCGCCATCTTCTTCGTCAGCGACATCGGCCTGCACGTGCGCGCCTACGGCGACGAGGTGTTCGTGCACACGGCGTCGCTGCATACCGGGCGCGCGGCCGGCGACGTCGCGCTGCAGGTGCTCGACCGCAAGGGCGACGTGGTCGCGAAGGCGACGACCGACGGCGGCGGCAATGCGCGCGTGGCGTACGCGCTCGATGCCGGCCACGTGCTGGTCGCGCGCAACGGCGCCGACGTGTCGCTGCTGCCGTTCAACCAGCCGGCGCTCGACCT
>CBIHMN010000308.1:0-3170 GCA_966211005.1 uncultured Arenimonas sp. | reverse complement strand
CCGACGAGGACTGGCAGGCGCGCTGGTATCTCGACCGCGTGCCGCCCGACGTGAATTCGGTCGCCGGACTCGACAGCGCCTACGCGCGGATGACGCCGGCGCAGAAGAAGGCGTTCGAATGGTCGCTGGCCGACCTGCTGCCCGGCGAGGGCAGCGAGGCCGAGCGCTTCCCGAAATACCTCGCCGTCGGCGATGCGCGGCTCGCCCTGCATTACCGTTTCGAACCCGGCCACCCCGACGACGGCGTCACGCTCGACGTGCCGCTGCACCTGCTGCAGGCCCTCGACCCGGCGCGCCTGACGTGGCTCGTCCCGGGCCTCGTCGAGGAAAAGGCCACCGCGCTCATCCGCGGCCTGCCGAAGGCCCTGCGCCGCAACTACGTCCCCGCCCCGGATTTCGCCCGCGCCTTCGCCGAAGCGTTCAGCCCGCTGCGGGCGGGAGCGGCTTCAGCCGCGACCTCTCCCCCCGCCGACGACCTCCCCGGCACCCTGGCCCGCTTCCTCACCAAAGCCACCGGCGCCCCCGTCGCCGCCCTCGATTTCGACGAATCCGCCCTCGAACCCCATCTGCGCATGAACCTGCGTCTCGGCGAACGCGACGGCGTGGTCCTCGCCACCTCGCGCGATCTCGACGCGCTGCGCGCGCGCTTCGGCGAGCAGGCGGAAAAAGCCTTCGCCGACCGCGCCGGCGAACGTCTCGCGCGCGGCGGCCTGCGACGCTTCCCGGACGAACCGATCCCGCGGCAGATCGACGGCGCCGCCGGCGTGCCGGCGTTTCCGGCGCTCGTCGACGACGGCGACAGCGTCTCGATCAGCGTCTTCGCCGACGCCGCCGAGGCCGCGCGCGCCCACGCCGCCGGAGTGCACCGCCTCGCGCGCCTCGCGCTCGCCGACAAGGTGAAGCAGGCGCGCAAGCAGCTGCCGGTGTCGCCGAAGCTGGCGCTGCTCTACGCGGCGATCGAAGGCTTCGGCACGTCGGCGTCCGGCGCGCCGGCGGTGCCCGCGCACGACCAGCTGCGCGCCGACCTCGCCGACGCCGCGCTCGCCGCGGTGCTCGCGGCCGACGACACCGGCGACGTACGCACGCCCGCGGCGTTCGCCACGCGGGTCGAAAGCGCCGGTCGCGCCCTGTTCGGTGAAGCGATGACGCGGCTGCAGCTCGCCGAGGCGATCCTCGGCGCGGTCGCCGACCTGAAGCCGCGGCTCGAATCGCCGCTGCTCGGCTGGGCCAGCGGCAATCTCGACGACCTGAAGGCGCAGCTCGCGGCACTGGTGCCGCCGGGCTTCCTGCGCGAAACGCCGGCGGCCGCGCTGGCGGAACTGCCGCGCTACGTGAAGGCGCTGTCGCTGCGCGCCGAACGCGCCCTGCGCGACCCCGTGCGGGACCAGGCGCGGATGCTCGAACTCAAGCCGTTCGCCGACGCGCTGGCGGCCGCGCGCCGCGACGGCCGCGCCGGCGAGCCGGCGTGGCAGTCGCTGCGCTGGGACCTGGAGGAACTGCGCGTCTCGATGTTCGCGCAGGAGCTGGGCACGCGTCGCCAGGTGTCGGCGAAGCGGCTGTCGCGGCTGCTCGAGACGCTGCGCTGACGCGCTTACTTGATGCGCTTGACCTTCACGCGGGCGTTGTAACCGTCGACGCTGAGGTACCACGCGCTGAACGCGCCTTCCTCGATGCGCACGACCGGGTCGACCAGGTTCACGACGAACTTCGACGGCGCGTCGGTCACTTCCCACACCTGGCCGTTGTTCAGCACGAAGCGCTCGCCGAGCTTGCGCCAGCCGCGGAACGGGCCGTCGATGCGGGTGACGATGTCGGATTCGTCGGCATCGCCGTCGCGGTCGCGGAAACCGCGACGGTCCTCGACCGGCGCCGCGGCGGTGGCCGCCGGCGCGCGCATCTTCGCGCCGAGCCAGGCATTCAGCGCCGCCAGCTCTTCCGGAGTGAGCTTGTCGAGCCCGGCTTCGCGGAATTCCTTCGCCGACATCTTTTCCTCGAGCGACGAGAATTCCTGGGCGCCGGCCACGCCGGCGGACAGGGCGAAGGCGAGCAGGGAGGCGGTGAGCAATCGGCGCATGGGGTTCGGTTCCGGACTGGTTACACTGGCGAGCGATTCGCCCGGCAGTCTAACCCTGCGCGCAACGAAGGCGCCACTTGAACCCGTCCACCGCACCGCCGCCGCGCCTGTCCGACCGGATCGGCGCCCTCGTTCCCGTGCCGCCGCTGCTGGCGGCGCTGCGCGAGGCCGCGACCGGCCTGCCGGCGGTGGCCGATGAACAGCTCGCGGTGCGCGTGCTCGACGCGCTGCAGCCGCTGCGCCCCGACGCCGAAGTGGTCGCCGCGACCGCGCTCCACCTGTGGCCGGCACTGCGCGCGGCGCTGCCGCCGGCGGTGATCGCGGCGCACCCGCGGCTGGCGCCGCTGCTCGACGGACTGGGCGCGGCCGAACAGGTGCCGGCGCTGCATCACGGCCGTCACCGCCGCGGCGGCGCCGAAGGCCTGCGCCGGTTGCTGCTGGCGCTCGTGCGCGACCTGCGTGCCGTGATGGTGCTGCTCGCGCTGCAGCTGGTGCGCCTGCGCGCGGCCGGCGCGCTGCCCGAAGACGAGCGGCGCGCGCTGGCCGAACTCACCGCCGACGTCCACGCGCCGCTCGCGAACCGCCTCGGCATCTGGCAGCTGAAATGGGAGCTGGAGGACCTCGCGTTCCGCTGGCTGCAGCCCGACACCTACGCGCGCATCGCGAAGCTGCTCGACGAGAAGCGCGCCGACCGCGAGCGCTTCATCGACGACGCGCGCCGGCGCATCCTCGCGGCACTGGCGCAGGCCGGCATCGCCGCCGACGTCGCCGGCCGGCCGAAGCACATCTACAGCATCTGGAAGAAGATGCAGCGCAAGGGCGTGCCCTTCAGCGAGCTTTACGACATCCGCGCGCTGCGCGTGCTCGTCGACGACGTGCCGGCGTGCTACGCCGCGCTCGGCGTGATGCACCAGCTGTGGCCGTCGATCCCCGGGGAGTTCGACGATTACATCGCCCAGCCGAAGGGCAACGACTACCGCTCGCTGCACACCGCGCTGGTCGGCCCCGGCGGCCGCACGCTGGAAGTGCAGATCCGCACGCGCGAAATGCACGAACACGCCGAACTCGGCGTCGCCGCGCACTGGCGCTACAAGGA
>CBIHMN010000307.1:0-3184 GCA_966211005.1 uncultured Arenimonas sp. | reverse complement strand
TCGAACCCCGCGGCCAGCCGCGCCTCGCGATTGAAGGGCGGCCGCACGTTCGCGCGCGCGACCTCGCGCACGAGCCGGATGAATTCGCGCGCCGGGGCGATGCCGTCGCGCTCGCAGCACCAGTGGAACCAGCGGCTGCCGGCGGCGACGTGCGCGACTTCCTCGCGCAGGATCGTTTCGAGGATCGCGGCCGACGCCTCGTCGCCGACGTCGCTGAGCCGCGCGATCATCGCCGGCGTCACGTCGAGGCCGCGCGCCTCGAGAACGCGCGGCACCAGCGCCATCCGCGCGCGCGCGCAGTCGGCGGTCTTCACCGCCATCTCCCACAGTCCGTCGTGCGCGGCGAAATCGCCGTACGCGTGACCGAGTTCGGCCAGTCGCACCGACAGCGTCTGGAAATGGCGCGCCTCGTCGTCGGCGACGCGCAGCCAGTCGGCGTAGAACTCTTGCGGCATCCCGCGGAAGCGGTACGCCGCGTCGAGCGCGAGGTTGATCGCGTTGAACTCGATGTGCGCGATCGCGTGCAGGAACGCCGCGCGGCCCTCGACGCTGCCGAGCCCGCGCGTCGGCACGTCGCGCGGATGCACGAGAGCTGGCTTCGCCGGCCGCCCCGGCGCACCGATCGGTGCCGGCGCCGGCGCGTCGCCATCGAGCACGGAGTCACCGCGCGCGAACGCGGCCGCGAGCGCGTGCGTCAGCGAGCACTTGGCGGCCGGGTCGGTCGCGGCTATCGCTGCGGCAGCGAGATCGAAGAAAGCCTTGGCCACGACTTACACGGCCGGGCACGACAGAACATGACAAGAACCAATGGCGAAAAGGGCATTCCGCCTCACCTGATCAAGCTCCGCGCCTGTCGTGTCATGTCGTGTCTTTCGTGCACGTCGTGGCCAGGCTTCGCGTCACCCGCCGCGCTTGCGCTTCGCGTCGTCGCTGCGCAGCTGTTCGAGGCGTTCGAAATAGCCCGGCGCGACGCCGGTCACGTACTCGCCGCTGAAGCACGAGCTGTCGAACTTCCGGCCGGGGTGCTTCGGGCCGGCGACCGCGGTCTCGAGGTCGGCGAGGTCCTGGTAGATCAGCCAGTCGCAGCCGAGCAGCTGCTCGATCTGTTCCTCGGTGCGGTTGTTCGCGACCAGTTCGTCGGCCGACGGCATGTCGATGCCGTAGATGTTCGGGTGCCGCACCGGCGGCGCGGCCGACGCGAGGTAGACCTTGCGCGCGCCGGCGTCGCGCGCCATCTGCACGATCTGCTGGCTCGTGGTACCGCGCACGATCGAATCGTCGACCAGCAGCACGACACGGCCCTTGAATTCCAGCGGGATCGGGTTGAGCTTGCGCCGCACCGATTTCACGCGCTCGCCCTGCCCCGGCATGATGAAGGTGCGGCCGACGTAGCGATTCTTGATGAAGCCCTCGCGATACTTCACGCCGAGCACGTTGGCGATCTCCAGCGCCGCGTCGCGCGACGTGTCGGGGATCGGGATCACCACGTCGATGTCGTGGTCGGGCCGCAGGCGCAGGATCTTCTGCCCGAGCGTCACGCCCATGCGCATCCGCGCCTTGTGCACCGAGATGTTCTCGATCATCGAGTCGGGGCGCGCGAAGTACACGTACTCGAAGATGCACGGCGTGCTCGGCGCGGCGTCGGCGACGACACGCGCGTGCAGCTGGCCCTCGGTGGTGATGACGACGGCCTCGCCGGGCAGCACGTCGCGCTCGCGCACGAAGCCGAGGATGTCGAGCGCGACGGATTCGGAGGCCACGGCGTATTCGGCCGCGCCGGGCCCGGCAGGCGCGGGGCGGCGGCCGAGCACCAGCGGCCGGATGCCGTTCGGGTCGCGGAACGCGACCAGGCCCAGCCCCATCACCATCGCCACCACCGCGTAGCCGCCGGCGCAGCGCTTGTGCACGCCCGCGACCGCGGCGATCGCCGCTTCCGGCGTCAGCGCGCCCTGCGCCTGCAGTTCGTGCGCGAACACGTTCAGCAGCACTTCGCTGTCCGACTCGGTGTTGACGTTGCGCTTGTCCTGTTCGAACACCATCCGTCGCAGCTCGTCGGTGTTGATCAGGTTGCCGTTGTGCGCGAGCGCGATGCCGTACGGCGAGTTCACGTAGAACGGCTGCGCCTCGTCGCTGCCGGCGGAACCGGCGGTCGGGTAGCGGCAGTGGCCGATGCCGACCCGGCCGTCGAGCAGCGCCATCGCCTTCTCGTCGAACACGTCCTTCACCAGCCCGTTGCCCTTGTGCAGGTGCAGGCGGTGGCCGTCCATCGTGGCGATGCCGGCCGCGTCCTGGCCGCGGTGCTGCAGCACCGTCAGGCCGTCGTAGAGCGAGGCCGCGACGTCGGTCGCGCCGGCGATGCCGAGAATGCCGCACATGGGTCAGGTCTCCGGAACGGGGGGCGCCGGCGCGGGGGGCGCGTCGGCGGCGGAAAAGTCCATGTACCCGGCCGCGGCGGGCGGCAGGAAGCCGGCCATCCACTCCGCGCCCTTCTGCGCTCCGGGCAGCAGCTGCGACTCGCGCCACCAGTCGTCGCGCGGCACCGGCGTGAAGCCGAGCAGCATCACCGCGACGCACGCCAGCACCACGCCGCGCGCGAGACCGAATCCGAGGCCCAGCACGCGATCGGTCGGCGACAGCCCGGTTTCGGCGATCGCGCGGCCGATCATCCACGTGATCGCGCCGCCCGCGAGCAGCACCACGAGGAACACCGCGGCGTGACCGAGGAACAGCCGCGCCGACGGCGATTCGATGCCGCCGAACCACGCCGACACCGTGCTGCCGAACGCGATCGTCAGCCAGAACGCCGCGACCCACGCCGTCAGCGACAGCACCTCGACGATGAAGCCGCGCCACAGGCCGACGCCCATCGACACCGCCAGGATCAGGAGCAGCGCATAGTCGGCCGCGTTCAACATCGGCGCGTCAGGGGTGCGAGACGACGATGGCGTCGGCGATGCCGAGCTTGCCGGCGACGTCGTCGCGGAGGCGCTGCGCGGCCGCGCGATCGGCTTCCGGCCCGACCCGCACGCGCCAGACGACGCCGTTCGCGGTCGGCACGCGCTGGTGGAACGCGACGAACCCGGCCGACTTCGCGCGACCGACGAGCACGTTCGCATCCGTCTCGGAACTGAGCGCTCCGAGCTGGACGGCGAAGCCCACCGACGCCGCGGCGGGCGCGCGGCCC
>CBIHMN010000306.1:0-3189 GCA_966211005.1 uncultured Arenimonas sp. | reverse complement strand
CGCGCCTTCGCGTCGGCGAGGATCGCGCGCGCGGTGTCGAGCAGGTCCGGTTCGCGGAAACGGCCTGCGGCGGCCCGCTGCTGATGGCGGAACTGGACGCGCTCGCGAAGGCGCTGGAACATCCGGCGCGACCGATGCTGGCGATCGTCGCCGGCTCCAAGGTCAGCACGAAACTCGAGCTGCTCGGCAGCCTCGTCGGCAAGGTCGACCAGCTGATCGTCGGCGGCGGCATCGCCAACACGTTCATCGCCGCGGTCGGGCATCCGGTCGGCACGTCGCTGTGCGAACCGGACCTGCTCGACACCGCGCGCGCGATCCTCGCCGACGCGAAGGCGCGTGGCGCCGACATCCCGATCCCGACCGACGTGGTCGTCGCGCCGCGCTTCGCCGCCGACGCGCCGGCGACGGTGAAGTCCGTGGCCGACGTCGGCGCCGACGACATGATCCTCGACATCGGCCCCGACACCGCCGCGCGCTACGCGCAGCTGATCGCGAAGGCCGGCACGGTGGTCTGGAACGGCCCGGTCGGCGTGTTCGAGTTCGACGCGTTCGGCGCCGGCACGCGCACGCTCGCCGAGGCGATCGCCGCCTCGGGCGCGTTCTCGATCGCCGGCGGCGGCGACACGCTGGCCGCGGTCGACAAGTACGGCATCGAGGACGGCGTGTCGTACATCTCCACCGGGGGCGGCGCGTTCCTGGAATTCCTGGAAGGCAAGGAACTGCCGGCGGTGACGGCGCTGAAGGCGCGCGCCGGCTGACCCTTGTGGGAGGGCCTTCAGGCCCGATTGCGTTGCATCGGGCCTGAAGGCCCTCCCACATTCCGGTGTGCTAGCGTCGCCGCATGGAAAACGCCCAGCGCCGCACCAAGATCCTCGCCACCCTCGGCCCGGCCACCGACGCGCCCGGCGTGCTCGACGATCTCGTGCGGGCGGGGGTCAACGTCGTCCGGATGAACTTCTCGCACGGCACGCCGGAACAGCACGGCGCGCGCGTCGCCGAGATCCGCGAAGCGGCGCGCCGTCAGGGCCGCGAGGTCGGCATCCTCGCCGACCTGCAGGGCCCGAAGATCCGCATCGAGAAATTCGCCGACGGCAAGGTGGAACTGCGCGCGGGCCAGGCGTTCTCCCTGCTGTGCCGCGCCGACGCGCCGCCCGGGGACGCGACGCAGGTCGGCGTCAGCTACCTCGGCCTCGTCGACGACGTCGCGCCCGGTGACACGCTGCTGCTCGACGACGGCCTGATGGCGCTGCGCGTCGTCGCGATCGACGGGCCGTCGATCCGCACCGAAGTGCTCACCGACGGCGCGCTGTCGAACCGGAAAGGCCTGAACCGCCTCGGCGGCGGGCTCTCGCTCGGCGCGCTGACCGCGCAGGACGAGGAACACATCCGCATCGCCGCGGAACTCGGCGTCGATTTCCTCGCGGTGTCGTTCTGCCGCTCGGCGGCCGACATGGAAAAGGCGCGCTCGCTCGCGCGCGCCGCCGGCAGCGATGCCGCGCTGGTCGCGAAGATCGAGCGCGCCGAGGCGATCGAGAACCTCGTCGAGATCACCGAGGCGTCCGACGTCGTGATGGTCGCGCGCGGCGACCTCGGCGTGGAGATCGGCGACGCCGAACTGCCCGGCCTGCAGAAGAAGATCATCCGCACGGCGCTGGAACTCAACAAGGTCGTGATCACCGCGACGCAGATGCTGCAGTCGATGGTCGACAACCCGATCCCGACGCGCGCCGAGGTGCTCGACGTCGCCAATTCGGTGATCGACGGCACCGACGCGGTGATGCTGTCGGCCGAAACCGCGTCCGGCAGCTACCCGGTGAAGGCGGTCGAGGCGATGGTGCGCATCTGCCTCGGTGCCGAGCGCCAGTTCGACCACGACACCGATTTCGAGAAGGCGCCGCGCAACCTGCAGCGCGCCGACCAGGCGATCGCGATGGCGTGCATGTTCCTCGCCGAACACATCAAGGTGCGCGCGATCATCGCGCTCACCGAGTCCGGCGGCACCGCGCGCTACCTCTCGCGCTTCCGTTCGTCGGTGCCGATCTACGGCCTGTCGCGCCACGATGGCGCGCGCCGCCGGATGGGCCTGGTCCGCGACGTGTTCCCGATCGACTTCAACAGCGACGGCATGCCGACCCGCGAGGCCGCGCGCCGCGCCGTGCTGCAGCTGTTCGAGCTCGGACTGCTCGCCGAGGGCGACAACGTCATGCTCACCAGCGGCGACCACATGGAACACCGCGGCGCCACCAACACGCTCCGCCTCCTCACCGTCGGCCGCGCCGGCCGCGCCGAAGGCCTCGGCGAACTCTGACGCCCTGGCGCCGGGGCAGGGCCCCGGCCCGTGCCCTGCCGCGCTTCACCCGCCATGCGACGCCGGCCGGTCGCCAGGCGCACAGCTCGTCGCGATCCGGAATTGCCGTCGGCTCCGGTCCGCTGCCGACGCTCGGTCGCGCGGAGTGTTCCGCCCGCCCGCGAAAACCCGACCCGGCCCACGGGCATCACGCCAAAGGTATAATCGCGGGCTTTACGGCAACCCAGGACCGGCCCCCATGAGTATCGACCAGCTCGCCGCCATCGCCCAGGCCATGGTGGCCCCGGGCAAGGGCATCATCGCCATCGACGAATCCACCGCCACCATCAAGAAGCGGTTCGATTCGGTCGGCATCGAGTGCACGGAAGAGAACCGCCGCGCCTACCGCGAGATGCTGCTGACGACGCCGAACCTCGGCCAGCACATCTCCGGCGCGATCCTGTACGACGAGACGCT
Organism: uncultured Arenimonas sp.; assembly: GCA_966211005.1. GTDB lineage: Bacteria > Pseudomonadota > Gammaproteobacteria > Xanthomonadales > Xanthomonadaceae > Arenimonas. The sequence goes on along the minus strand of CBIHMN010000306.1, from coordinate 425 downwards.
GCGCCAGAAGACGAAGTCGGGCGTGCCGTTCACGAAGGTCATGATGGACAACGGCATCCTGCCGGGCATCAAGGTCGACATGGGCGCCAAGCCGCTGGCGGGCTTCCCGGGCGAACTCGTCACCGAGGGCCTCGACGGCCTGCGCGAGCGCCTGAAGGAATACGCGCAGCTCGGCGCGAAGTTCGCGAAGTGGCGCGCCGTGATCACGATCGGCGAGGACGCGCCGTCCGGCACCTGCATCGAGGCCAACTGCCACGCGCTCGCGCGTTACGCCGCGCTGTGCCAGGAAGCGGGCATCGTGCCGATGGTGGAGCCGGAAGTGCTGATGGACGGCGAGCACGACATCGACACCTGCTACGAGATCACCGAAGTGACGCTGCGCTCGCTGTTCGGCGCGCTGTACGAGCACAACGTGATGCTCGAGG
>CBIHMN010000305.1:0-3192 GCA_966211005.1 uncultured Arenimonas sp. | reverse complement strand
GTCTTGAGCACGCTGTCGCGCATCGTGCTGTATTCGAACTCGCCGAATTCCTTCGACAGGTCGGCCGGGTTCCAGCCGTTGGCTTCGCACTGCGGCGCCAGCTCGGCCAGCACGGCCTTCTTCACCTGCTGGATCGCGTCGCGGCGCTCGAGCTTGTTGCGGATCTGGAACGCGGACTCCAGGCGCGTGCCGATGGCGGCCTTCAGCGCGTCGACCGGCGCCTGCGCCTTGTCGGCCAGCTTCCAGTCCCAGCGGGTGACGCCGACTTCGGCGACCAGTTCATTGATGGCGTTGATGACGGCCTGCATCTGCTGGTGGCCGAACATGACCGCGCCGAGCATCACGTCTTCCGGCAGCTCGCGGGCTTCGGACTCGACCATCAGCACCGCGTTGGCGGTACCGGCGACGACGAGTTCCAGGTCGGAGGTCTTCAGCTCGGTGGTGGACGGGTTCAGCAGGTACTTGCCGTCGGCGTAGCCGACCTTGGCGGCGCCGATCGGGCCCGCGAACGGGATGCCCGACAGCGCCAGCGCGGCCGAGGCGCCGATGAGCGCCGGGATGTCGCCGCCGACTTCCGGGTTCAGCGACATCACCGTGGCGATGACCTGCACTTCGTTGCGGAAGCCTTCCGGGAACAGCGGGCGGATCGGGCGATCGATCAGGCGGGAGGTGAGCGTCTCGCGCTCCGTCTGGCGACCCTCGCGCTTGAAGAAGCCACCCGGGATGCGGCCGCCGGCGTAGAACTTCTCGAGGTAGTCGACGGTGAGCGGGAAGAAGTCCATGCCTTCCTTCGCGTTCCGGTTGCCGACGGCCGTGACGAGCACGACGGTGTCCGCCATGCGGACCACCACCGCGCCGCTGGCCTGGCGGGCCACTTCACCCGTCTCGAGGGTGACCTGGTGCTGCCCGTACTGGAACGTCTTGGTTACTTTCGCCACGTTGTGTAGTCCTCGGTCTTCGGATCGCGGAACCGGCGGGCACCCTGCCCGGCGGCCTTGCATTCGGGCGGGGGCCCAAATGCGACGCGGCGCCATCGGCGCCGCGTCGGGTGAACGGATATCAGCGGCGCAGGCCCAGGCGCTCGATCAGGGTCTGGTAACGCGCGGCGTCCTTCTTCTTCAGGTAGCCCAGCAGGCTGCGACGCTGGTTCACCATCTTCAGCAGGCCGCGGCGGGAGTGATGGTCCTGCTTGTGCGCCTTGAAGTGGTCGGTGAGCTGGTCGATGCGGGCCGAGAGCAGCGCCACCTGGACTTCCGGCGAACCGGTGTCGTTGGGAACGCGCTTGAATTCTTCGATGATCTTCGCGGAATCGATGGACATGGTGTTTTCTCTTGTGATGCGCAGCCTGCAGGAACGGGGCCGGAGTTGGCACCGCACCGCGCGACCCGCCGGTTGGGGAAATGAAGCGGAAAAAGCGGGCGGAATTGTACCGGCAAAAGCCGGGGCCGGACAAGGCGATCAGCGCATGAAAAGGCGGACAGGACGCAGGCGGCCGGCGTCGTCGATCCGGCCCAGACCCAAGGACCGCCCCTCGGGTCCCGCGACGTTCACGGGGTCGGTCGCAGCCCGCGGCGAGACCGCGATGGCCTGTCCCTGCCGGAAGCGGTGCGCGGCCTCGGTGTCGAGCGCCACGACCGGGAAATGCGCCAGCCCGGCCTCGATCGGCAGCAGGCAGGCATCCAGCGCCGCCTCGCCGCCGGCTTCCGCCGCGGCGGCGAGGTCCTCGAGCCGGTGCATCCGGGGCTGCCGGAACGGCTCGACCCAGGTCCGGCGCAGCGCCGTCACGTGGGCGCCGCAGCCGAGCCGCTCGCCGAGGTCGCGGGCGAGACTGCGGATGTAGGTGCCGGAGCCGCATTCCACCGTGACGACCAGCCGGTCGCCGTCGAGCGCGCGCAGCTCGAAGCGGTCGACCTGCACCTCGCGCTCGGGCACGTCGATCGCCTCGCCGCGGCGCGCCTTCGCGTAGAGCGGCTCGCCGCCCTGCTTGAGCGCGGAGTAGATCGGCGGACGCTGCCGGATGCGGCCCGTGAAGGCGGCCAGCGCCGCTTCGACGTCCCCGCGCGCCAGCGACGGCACCGGACGCGTGCGCAGCACCGCGCCGTCGGCGTCGTCGGTGTCGGTGACCGTGCCCAGGGCGATGCCGGCTTCATACGCCTTGCGGCTGCCGAGCAGCAGGCCGGCGATCTTCGTCGCCTCGCCGAAACACAGCGGCAGCAGCCCGGTCGCCAGCGGATCGAGCGCGCCGGTATGCCCGCCCTTCTCCGCGCGGAACAGGCGGCGCGCGGCCTGCAGGGCCTGGTTGGAACTGGGGCCGGTCGGCTTGTCGAGCAGCAGGAGGCCGTCGAGTCGGCGGAAGATCATGCGCGCCACGCGGCGCGCCTCAGCCGGCGTCGTCGTCGTCGGCCGGCGGCGCGGGGTTGTCGCGCAGCAGCTGGTCGATGCGCTCGCCCTTGTCGACCGAATCGTCGTAGTGGAAGTGCAGCTCCGGCACGTGCCGCATCCGCACCGCCTTGCCGAGCTGGTAGCGCAGCTCGGGGGCGATTTCCTTCAGCGCCTTCACCGCCGCCGGGCCCTGGTCGCCGAGCAGCGCGGTGACGAAGACCTTCGCGTGCGCGAGATCGCGCGTCACCTCGACGTCGGACACGCTCACCGACGGCAGGCCGTGCTCGCGCACGGCGTGGTGGACGATCGCGCCGATGTCGCGCCGCAGCTGGGCGGCGACGCGGTCGGTACGGTGGAAGCTCCTGGTGGCCATCGCGGGGCGCGCGCCTTACAGCGAGCGCTGCACCTCGATGCGTTCGAAGCATTCGATCTGGTCGCCCGGCTGCACGTCGTTGTACGCCTTCACCGCGATGCCGCACTCGACGCCCGAGCGGACCTCCTCGACGTTGTCCTTGAAGCGGCGCAGGGATTCCAGTTCGCCCTCGAACACCACCACGCCGTTGCGCAGCACGCGGATCGGCTTGCTCTTCTTGACCGAGCCTTCGGTGACCAGCGAACCGGCGACCGCGCCGAACTTGGAGCTGCGGAACACGTCGCGGACCTCGGCGATGCCGATGATCTCTTCGCGGATCTCGACACCGAGCATGCCGGACGCGACCTGCTTCACCTGGTCGATGACGTCGTAGATGATCGAGAAATAGCGCAGGTCGAGCCCGTTGGCTTCGATGACCTTGCGGGCACTGGCGTCGG
>CBIHMN010000304.1:0-3193 GCA_966211005.1 uncultured Arenimonas sp. | reverse complement strand
CCGCGCTGCCGATCGGCAACGGCCAGACGATCTCGCAGCCGTGGGTGGTCGCGCGCATGACGGAAGCGCTGATCGAACACGGGTCGCCGGCACGCGTGCTCGAGATCGGCACCGGCTCGGGCTACCAGGCCTCGGTGCTCGCGACGCTCGGGCTGGAAACGTACAGCGTCGAGCGGATCGAAGAGCTGCTGCGCGTCGCGCGCCGCCGTTTCCGCCAGCTCGGGTTGAACGTGCGCACGCGCCACGACGACGGTCGTGCCGGCTGGCCCGACTACGCCCCGTTCCCGGGCATCCTGGTCACCGCCGGTGCGGCCGCGCTGGAGCCGGCGCTGTTCGACCAGCTGCCCGAGGGCGGCACGCTGGTGGCGCCGATCGGTGGCGCGGCGGCGCAGCGGCTGCTGCGCGTGCGTCGCATCGACGGCCAGCTGGTGCAGGAAGACCTCGGCGGCGTCGTGTTCGTGCCGCTGCTGCCGGGCACGCTCTGATGCCGCTGTTCCGGCCGTGGTACGAGCGCGCGCTGGCGTGGTCGCGACACCCGAGGGCGCCGTGGCTGCTGACCGGCCTGAGTTTCATCGAGGCGATCTTCTTCCCGATTCCGCCGGAAGTGATGCTCGCGCCGATGTCGCTGGCGCAGCCGCGGCTCGCGTTCCGGTTCGCGGCGCTCAGCCTCGCCGGGTCGATGGTGGGCATGTTCATCGGCTACGCGCTCGGGTACTTCGCGCTGGAGCTGGCGATGCCGCTGGTCGAGAAGCTCGGCTACGCCGACCAGTTCGAGGCGATCAAGGCGCAGGCGGCGGACAACGGGTTCTGGCTGCTGCTCGTCGCGGGATTCACCCCGATTCCGTTCAAGGTGTTCACCATCGCGTCGGGCGCGGTGGGCATGCCGCTGCTGCCGTTCTTCTTCGGTGCGCTGATCGGGCGCGGCAAGCGCGTGTTCCTCGTCGCCGCGGCGATCCGCCTCGGTGGCGAGCGCGCCGAGCGCGCGCTGCACCGGCATATCGAGCCGGTCGGCTGGGTCGCGCTGGCGGTGTTCGTCGGGCTGGTGGCATGGCTGGTCGTGAAGGCGCAGGGCACGTGAGCGCCGTTATGCTGGGCCGCCCCGTCGTCCCCGGATCGTCCATGCATCGCCTCGCCCGCCTCGCCTGCCTGCTTGCCGTCGTCGCGCTGCTCGGTGCGTGCGGGCATGCGCGCGTGGTCGACCGCGAGCGCGGCGCGGCTTCCGGCCGCGTCGCGCGGGGGGCATCGACGGCCGAGAGCTACGTCGTCGCGCGTGGCGACACGCTCTATGGCATCGCGTTCCGGCATGGCCTCGACTATCGCGACGTCGCCGCGCTGAACCGGATCGCCGCGCCGTACACGATCTACCCGGGTCAGCGACTGCGCTTGCGTGGCGCGGCGGGCGCGCGCGGCAGTGCGCCGCGCAGCGCGGCGGCGCCGCCGCGCGCGACGCCCGTCGTGACGCCGCGGACGCCCGCGACGCGCACCCCGTCGACGCCGGCGCCGGTCACGACACGGCCGCCGGCCACGGCGCCGATGATCCCGCCCCCGCTGCCGACGGCACCGCCCCCGGCGAGCACCGCCGTGTCGCCGTCGGGCTGGCGCTGGCCGACACAGGGCACGGTGATCGGCCGTTTCGCCGCGGGCGATCCGAAGCGGCAGGGCCTCGACATCGCCGGAACCGCCGGCCAGGCCGTGGTCGCCGCCGCCGACGGCACGGTCGTCTATTCCGGGGCCGGGCTCGTGGGCTATGGCGAGCTGATCATCGTCAAGCACAGCGACGAGTGGTTGTCCGCGTACGCGCACAACCGGCGCCGGCTGGTGGCCGAAGGCACCGCGGTGAAGGGCGGCCAGCCGATCGCCGAACTGGGCCGCTCCGGCACGAGCCGCGACATGCTGCATTTCGAAGTGCGCCGCAACGGCAAGCCGGTGGACCCGATGACCGTGCTCCCGCGCAACTGATCCTGCCGTAGGAGCGGCTTCAGCCGCGACGCGCGCAGCGCCTCACCCCGGCAGCAGGAATCCCGCGACCACCCGGCGGCCTTCGTTCGCCAGCACGTTGAACGTGCGCGCCGCCGCGGCGTTGTCCATCACCTCGAGGCCGATGCCGCGCGTCAGCAACGCGGCCATCGCCGCCGGGGGTGGAAAGCGCTGGCGCTCGCCGGTGCCCAGCAGCATCAGCGCCGGCTGCAGCGCGAGCGCCGCATCGAGATCCGCCGGCAGCAGCTCGCCCGCCGCCGTCGGGCGCCAGTCTTCCACCAGCCGGTCGGGCGCGAGCAGGAAGCTGCGCTCGAGCGTGCGCTGGTTCACCAGCACGCCGCCGGGCACGACGCCGCGCGGCACGTAGACGAATTCCGGGTTTTCCTGCGTGAGCTGCATCGCCCGCCGGGTCAGGCCCGCGGCAGCACGATCATCGGCTTGTCGGCGCTGCGGCGGTACAGCACGGCGACATGCCCGATGCGCGCGACCAGCGCCGACTGCGTGCGCGTGCACAGCTCGCCGATCCATTCGTCGCGCAGTTCGCGATCGTCGGCGACCACGCGCACCTTCACCAGTTCGTGGTGCGCGAGCGCGCCGTCGGCTTCGGCCACGAGGTTGTCGGTGATGCCTTTCGCACCGACCAGCAGCACCGGTTTCAGGTCGTGTGCCAGTCCGCGCAGGTAGCGTTTCTGGGCGTTGCCGAGAGCGGTGGCCATGACGATGCGGACGGGTCGAAAAGGACCGGTAGGGTATCATGGCGACCCGAATCACCCGATGTGGCGGCGACGCCGATGGCCCGCAGCAAGAGCAGCCCGCGCTGGCTGAAGGAGCACTTCGACGACCCGTACGTGAAGCGTGCGCAGGCCGAAGGCATGCGCTCCCGCGCCGCTTACAAGCTCGAGGAGCTGCTGGAGCGCGATCGCCTGCTGAAGCCGGGGATGGTCGTCGTCGACCTCGGCGCCGCGCCGGGCGGCTGGTCGCAGGTGGTGCGCCGCGCGCTGGGTGATCGCGGTCGCGTCGTCGCGCTCGACATCCTCGACATGCCGCCGATCGCCGGGGTCGAGTTCATTCACGGCGATTTCAGGGAAGACGGCCCCTTATCGCAGCTGGAAGCCGTGCTCGAAGGCGCCCCTGTCGACCTTGTGTTGTCCGACATGGCCCCCAATATGACCGGCGTGGATACCGTGGACCAGGCGCGGGCGATGTATCTGTCCGA
>CBIHMN010000303.1:0-3198 GCA_966211005.1 uncultured Arenimonas sp. | reverse complement strand
CCTGCGCGGCGGGCCGCCTTCGACGCGCCATTCGCTGGCGAGCACGCCCTGCGCTTCCAGACGCCGAAGCAGCGGATAGAGCGTGCCTTCCTCGATCGGCAGGCCGCGCTCGCCCAGCGCCTGGCGCAGTTCGTAGCCGTAGCGCGGCGCCCGCAGCTGCGACAGCACGGCCAGGACCAGCACGCCGCGGCGCAGTTCGAGTTCGAGTTTGTCGCCGGGATCGATCGATACCATGCGGCGCACAGTACAGAGCGGCGCACAGTACGTCAAGCCCTCCACGGCGCCCGCCGTCGGCTAGGCTCGCGCCATGACCGCGCTCGTCCTCGTCTGCACCGTCGCGCTGCTCGCGTCGCTGCTGACGTTCTATTCCGGCTTCGGGCTCGGCACGCTGCTGCTGCCTGCGTTCGCGCTGTTCTTCCCGGTGGACCAGGCGGTGGCGCTGACCGGCGTCGTGCATCTGCTCAACGGCCTGTTCAAGCTCGCGCTGGTGCGCCGGCATGTCGATCGCGGCGTGCTCTGGCGGTTCGGGCTGCCGGCCGTGGCGGCCGCGCTGGTCGGCGCGTGGCTGCTGGCCGGGCTCGCGGCACGGCCGCCGCTGCTCGCATGGACGCTCGGTGGCCGCGAATTCGTCGTCGTGCCGGTGAAGCTCGCGATCGGCGGGCTGCTGATCGTGTTCGCGGCGCTGGAACTGTCGGCGCGGTTCCGCGCGCTGGCCTTCGCGCCGCGCTGGATCCCGCTCGGCGGCGCGCTCAGCGGGTTCTTCGGCGGCCTGGCCGGGATGCAGGGCGCGCTGCGCGCCGCGTTCCTCGTCCGCGCGGGGCTGGGGAAGGAGGCGTTCATCGCCACCGGCGCCGCGATCGCGGTGCTGATCGACGTATCGCGTCTGGGCGTCTACGCCGGCGCGATGTGGCGCGAGCTTTCGCTCGCTCAGTTGCCGCTGCTGGTCGCCGCGACGCTGTCGGCGTTCGCCGGCGCGTGGCTCGGCAACCGCCACCTGCACAAGCTGACGATGGCCCAGGTGCAGCGGCTGGTCGCGGCGCTGCTGTTCGCCGTCGGCGCGGCGCTGGCCGCCGGCGTGCTATGACGCCGGTTAATCTGCTCTGAGCAAGTTTTTAATCTGCTCTGAGCAGATTTTCGGTCTCGAGGGCGGCGTAGCGGTAGAGCGAGTAGCGATACGGCAGGGCGGCGCGGATCGCCTGCGACACCGGCTCGTGCAACTGCGGATCCCATGTCGTCCAGCGGGCGATGAACGCTTCGGCCTCCGCCCGATCGCCCGCCGCCTGCAGCGCCAGCACCTCGCGCAGCAGCGCTTCGACGGCAGCGGGGTATTTCGCGTAGTCGATGGCCATGCGACGGGTCCCCGGATCGAACGCCAGCACGCCCTGGTCGAGGAACCAGTTCCACTGCATCAGCTGCATCGTGTTGTACGGCTGGTCGCGGCGCGGCTGGTTGCGCTGCAGCACGCGCAGGATGCCGGACGCGTACACCGCGCGCGCCTGCGCATCGGTGTAGTAACCGCTCGCCCGCAGCCGCGGCACCGCGTGCAGCGAGACCAGGTCGGCCTTCATCTCCTCGAGCAGATCGGCGGTGTCCCGCAGCGCGGCACCGAGCTCGCGGCCGTCGCGGGTGCGGTCGACGCCGAGGTAGTGGCCGATCTCGTGCCACAGCGTGCGCTGCACGCTGCCTTCCGGCTGCAGGTCGTCGGCATGCGCGGCCGCGATCGCCGCGCGCCACGTCGCGCCGGCCACGCCCTGGGCTTCGGGGTGGCGGATGATGTTGTCGCGCATCAGGATCAGCCGACCGTAGCGCGCGGCGTGCAGCGGGTCGTTCGGCAGGATGCTGGCGGTGTTGCCGCCGCGCGACTGGCCGAAATCGGCGACGACGTCGTAGACGCCGACCGGGATCTTCGCCCGCACCTCGCGCGCGAATTCGACCGGCAGCGCGTCGTGCAGCGCCTGCAGGCCGCCGAGGGCGCTCGCGACCGCGTCGGATTCGGCGTCGCGACGCACGAGGATCGAGAGCGACCACGACGGGCGTACGCCGAGCAGCTCGTCGTCGTAGGTCTCGTACGCGCCGATCTGCGCGTTGAGCCGGCGGAAGTTCGACGTGACCCAGGCCGCGTCGCCGGCTTCGTAATCGTCGCTGAGGATGTCGCGGGCGCGGGCGCGCAGGTAGCCGGCGAATTCGGCGTCGTCGGGCTGCACCGCATCGGCGGCCGCCGTCAGGTGTCCGTACAGCGCGAGCGTGTCGTCGGCCCACGCGACGGAGTACGGCAGCGCGTACAAGCCGGCATCCGCATCGGCGCCGGCGTCGCTGTTCGCTTCGGCGCGCAGCGCCTGCAGCCGCGCGCGCAGGCCCGGGTGCAGGACGTCGAGCGCCGGGTGCTCCGAGAGCACGGCGAGGTCGGCGTCGAGCTGCGCGGCGGTCGCGCGACGGACGACGCTGCGGTCCTGCAGCAGTTCGTCGCGGCGGTCCGGATGCGCGGCGAGCCACGCGTCGAACGCCTCGCGCGTCAATCCGTCGGGATAGAACCCCTTCGCCGGCTGCACCGGTCCGACCGGCACGAACGGCTCGCGCGAGTTGTCGAGTGTCGTCGCGACCGGCCCCTTGAACAGGCGGTACAGCTGCGACACCTCGTCGCGCGCCGGCCCCGGCGGCAGGTCGGCGATCAGCGCCTTCGCGGCGTCGGCCTGCGGATGCGTCTGGCGCTCGTACAGCGACTGCACCACCTCGCCGGCCGCGAGCAGGTGGTCGAGCGCCGCGCGTTCGCCGTCGGTGAGTGCCGACAGATCGGGCGCGAGGCGCAGCGTGCGTGTCTGCGACAGCACGGCGTCGCGTCGGGCGGCGTCCCACCAGCCGTCGGGCAGGTCGCCGGCCGGTGCGGACGCGGCGCCCGACGATGCGGCACAGAACAGGGCGAAGGCGACGGCGACGGCGCTCGCGCGCGAGGCGATACGGTTCATGTCCACTCCTGCGGCAGTCAGGAGCGCGATGTTAGCCCGCCACGATGGCCTCGCCGCGGAAATCGCGGCGTTGTTCCCGGTACACGTCCCGCGCCGGCGACGGATTTCCCGCCGCGCCCCTGCCGGAGACCCGCCATGCCCCGCTTCGCCGTGTCCGCCGCCCTCGTTCTCGTCACTTCCCTGGGGCTGGCCGCGGCCGGCCCGGCGCAGGCCGAAACCTGGCACGCCTGCAGCG
>CBIHMN010000302.1:0-3205 GCA_966211005.1 uncultured Arenimonas sp. | reverse complement strand
CCGCGCCGCCACCGGGACCGGTGACGCCGTGCAGGTCGATGTTGTGCGGCATCTTGGAATCGGGGTGGTTGTGCAGGTGGAATTCCACCGTGTCGCCCTGGCGCACCCGGATGAAGCTGCCCGGCACGGTGCCGCCGAACGTCCAGAACGTGTAGGTCACGCCCTCGGCGATCTCGAGGTCGACTTCGCGCACTTCCAGCTCGACCTTCACCTTCGCGGGATAGTCGCGATTGACCGGCGGCGGCACATGCGGCGGGCTGGTGAGCGGCGCGGTGATCATTTCGCCCTGCGGCGGGCCGAAATCGCCTCGCCGGGACCCGCCGGTGTCGCCCTCGGCGGCGGCGGCGGGGGGCGCCGCGGCGCCGCGGCTTTCGCGGGGCGCGTTGACGTTGTTGTTGTCGCAGCCGGCGAGCGCCAGCAACGCGACGGTGGAGAGGGCCAGCAGGCGGGAATTCTTCATCGCGACACTCCGGGAGCGGTAACGAGGGTGATCCGGGATGGAACGAAGCGTGCGCCGTCCGCGTGGTCGGGACCATGACGCAGGTCAAGCCGCGCCGTCCCATGGTGCCGTCCCCGGCGAATCAACGTGTCATCCCGTCGTGAAAGGGACGGCGCGGGTCACGACGCGAACCCCTGCAGAAAGCCGAGCGGGTGGTGGGCGCGCGCGATGGTGTAGACGAAGCCGTAGCAGGCGAGCGCGGCGACGTAGCAGGCGGTACGAACGCGGGGGTCGGCGGCGCGGCCCATCGCCAGCGCGCCGAGCACGATGTAGGCGACCAGCAGCCCCAGCTTCACCGCGAGCCACGGGATCACGAACGGGTTGAGCTTCAGCGCCGTCAGCAGCATCAGCGCGGCGGTCAGCAGCGTCGTGTCGATCGCGAATGACAGCCAGCGCGCCGGCAGCGATTTCGGCCAGCGCATCCCGGCCACGACGCCGGCGCCGCGCAGCGCGAACAGCGCGCCGCTGAGCATGATCGCCGCGACGTGTACGGCCTTGATCTGCAGGTAGAAGGTGAGCATGGCGGCGTCAGCCCGGGCGGCCGTCGACGCGCGGCGTCGCGTAGATCCACAGCGCGCGCAGCACCCACGGCGCGAACACCAGCAGCCAGCCCGCACCGGACGCGACGAACCACGGGAGCGGGTTCGCCGCCAGTTCCGCGCCGACGCGCAGCAGCGCGACGCCCTGCATGCCGATGAACACCGCCGCCGGGATCGTCCCGAGCACGAGCGGCCGGCCGGAATGCCCCTGCGTCACCCGCGTCACCATCGCCACCAGCAGGCTGCCGAAGAAGCCGACCGACAGCGCATGCACCGGCGCGCGGCCGAGCGCGAATTCGCCGGTCGCGAAGAACCAAGCGCTTTGCGCCAGGTACAGCGCCATCGCCACCGGCAGCCATGCGTAACCGGCGAACAGCACGCGCAGCAGCGCCGGCGCCGGGCTCCGCGGCCACCACCGCCACAACGCGAGCGCCGACAGCGCCAGCAGCGGCGCGTCGACCAGCCATAGCCAGCGGTGCAGGTGCGTCAGCTCCAGCGCGACATGCGCGAGCCACAGCGGCCACGACGCCGCCAGCAGCCACATCGGCCGCCACGGCGCGTAGCCGGCGACGACGTTGCCGGCGAAGAACGGGAACATCCGGTGGGCCACCGTGGAATACACCGGGACCAGCAGTCCGAACGACCCGAGCTTCAGCATCGAGAACGCGAGCCGCGCATCGCCGACGTGGAGGAACGCGGCGAACGCGACCAGCCCGGCGAGGCCGAACACCAGCGCCGCGAAACACGACAGCGCGTGCCAGTTCGGCTCGCGCGCGCGCAGCAGCCAGCCGGCGAGCACGGCCATCGCCGCGAGCCAGCCGGCGAGCGTGTCGATCACGCCGAGGTGCAGCAGCAGCGCCGAGCCTTTCAGGAGGCCGCCGAGCGTCAGTGCCTGCCCCAGCAGCAGCCCGAGGCCGACCGGAAGGTAATGCCACTTCGTCGCTTCCTGCTGCCCCATCCAGCGCGGGAACACCGTCAGCAGGAAACCGAAGATGAAGGCGGGCAGCACCTGGTACTGCATGACGAAGCCATGCATCCAGCCGGCGGGCACCGTCGGCATCGCGGCGGCGCCCGACAGCCAGGCGGTCCACCACGCCATCGCGGCGAGCACGTTGACGGCGCCGATGAAGAACAGCAGGCGGTGCGGCGCGGCGGCGACCGCCGTGAGGAAATCGGTGCGCGAGGCGTTCTGTCGTCGGGTACCCATGCGAGCCATTGTCCGCACCCGGGCGCCGGCGCGCCTTGATCCAGGTCACCGCCGACGCAGCGGTCGGGCTTGATGTGCGTCACTGCGCGACGAGGGTCTCCGGCCCGACGATGGGCACCCGACAGCCGGGGGAGCGCCCATGGAATTCCACATAGCGATCGCGGGACTCGTCGTCGACCCCGCACGGGTCGAAGCGTGCATCGGCGCAGTCGATCCCGCGGTCTTCGTGGACGCCGACGCGCGAACGCTGCGCGTCTCCGCCGCGGTGTCGAGCGGTGAACTCGTGACGCTGCTGCACGACGCGGGTGTCGACGTGCCGCCGTCGGCGATCCGGCCCCAGCCTTCCATTTGCTGCGGTGGCTGTGGCGGCTGACAAGAAAAGGGGCGGGCCGCGAACGGCCCGCCCCGGTCCACCCTCGGGGGCGACTCAGAGGGACGATTCGGTGGCGGCGATGGTGGCCGGCTCCGGGGACCTCGAGCGCGGCGCGATCCACAGCCGCGCGACGAACCACGCGATCGACAGCGCGCCGATGCTGAAGATCGTGTCGCCGGGCACGCGCATCCAGACCAGCATGTCGATGATAGGCCGCTGCATGAACGCGGCCGAGCGCGCGTACCAGTAGCCTTCGCCGATCGCCGCGTTAAGCTGCAGGATCCCGATCGGCAGCAGCGTGCACACCGCCATCAGCGTCAGGCCGATGTTCAGCGCCCAGAACGCGCTGCGCAGCGGCGCCTCCGGCCAGATCGCGTGCGGCTTCAGGCCGCGCAGGCAGAACAGCATCAGGCCGATACCCAGCATGCCGTACACGCCGAACAGCGCGGTGTGGCCGTGCAGCGGGGTCAGGTTCAGGCCCTGCATGTAGTACAGCGGCAGCGGCGGGTTGATGAGGAACCCGAACAGCCCCGCGCCCACCAGGTTCCAGAACGCGACCGCGACGAAGAACAGGATCGGCCACTTGT
>CBIHMN010000301.1:0-3207 GCA_966211005.1 uncultured Arenimonas sp. | reverse complement strand
GGCGCGCAGTTCGTGATCCGCAATCCGAACGCGAAGACCACCTGCGGCTGCGGCAGCAGCTTCTCGGCCTGAGTCCCGATGCCTCGGGTCGGGCCCGGCTTCGCGTTCCGCGGCCCGGGGCTCGACCGCTCCGAGCCGCTGCGCGAACGTCCGGACGAACTGCAGGCCCGCTGGGCCGCCGCGCGCGTGGTCGTGGTCGACGCCGACGGGCTCGCCCGTTTTCCCGGTGACGCCGCGCCGCCGACGCCGGCAGGCGCGGCCGGACGCCCGCCACCCCCCGGCCTGCCGCGCCTGACCGGCGCGAGGCTCGCCCCCGGGCTGCCGGCCGCGGCCAGCGTGCTCGGTGTCGTCGACGGCGACACGTGGTTCGCCATTCCCCATGACGCGCTCGGCGACCCGCTGCCGGCCACGCTCGACCTGCGCAGCGCCGCGGCGCTGTGGCCGGCGCGCGACGCCGCGGTCTTCGCGCAGGCGCGCGCGCTGCTGCACTGGCAGCAGCGGCATCGCCACTGCGGCGCCTGCGGCCATCCGCTGGCGCTCGGCAAGGCGGGCTGGATCGCGCGCTGCGGCGGCTGCGGACTCGAGCACTACCCGCGCACGGATCCGGCGGTGATCGTCGCCGTGAGCGACGGCGAGCGGCTGCTGCTCGGCCGGCAGGCGGGCTGGCCGGCGAAGCGCTGGTCGGTGCTCGCCGGTTTCGTGGAGCCGGGCGAATCGCTGGAGGACGCGATCGCGCGCGAAGTGATGGAGGAGGCGAGCGTGCCGGTGCGCGACTGCCGCTACGTCGCCTCGCAGCCTTGGCCGTTCCCCGGCTCGCTGATGATCGGTTTCCACGCGACCGGCGAGCCGGTGGAGCCCGTCGTCGACGACGAGCTGGAGGCCGCGCGCTGGTTCTCGCGCGCCGAGCTCGACGCCGCGGTGAACGCCGGCGAGGTGCTGCTGTCGCCGCGGCTGTCGATCGCCCGCACGCTGATCGACGAATGGCTCGCGTCACGGCCGCGCGACCGGGCATAGAATCGACGCATGTCCGCCGCCCTGATCGCCGTCGTCGTCTGCCTGCTGCTGGGCCACGTCTTCCCGGCGCTGCCGTCGCTGCGCCGCTACGACTGGTTCATCGGCTGGCTGCACTGGCTCGGCCGCCAGACCGGGGGCGGCGACTGGCCGAACCGCATCGGGCTGCTGATCGCCGTCGGCCTGCCGCTGGCGGTGGTCGGCGCGATCCAGTTCGCGCTGCACGACCGCTGGTACAGCCTGCCCGCCTTCGCGTTCGCGCTGCTGGTGGTGCTCTACACGTGGGGGCCGCGCGACCTGGACCTCGACGTCGAGGCGGTGATCGAGGCCCGCGACCCGGAAGCGCGCCGCACGGCCGCCGCGGCGCTGTTCCCGGAAGGTGGCGAGCCCGTCGTCGAGGGCCCGACGCTCGTCGAGGCGGTGTTCCGGTGCGCGCTGTGGCGCTGGTTCGGCGTGCTGTTCTGGTTCGTCGTCGCCGGCGCGGTGGGCGCGCTGGGCTACCGGCTGATCTCGCTGTGCGCGCAGGGCGAGGCGCGCCGCAGCCTGCCCGAGGGCCAGCGCGGCACCGCGCGCATGGTGCTGGCGGTACTGAACTGGCCGGTCGCGCAGCTGATGACCTTCGGGCTCGCGCTCGCCGCCGATTTCGACCGCGTCTTCAGCGCGTGGCGCGACTGGCATGCGGACGGCGTGCGCCTCGACATCGGGTTCCTCGGTGCCGCCGCGCGCGTCAGCGTCGCCAGCGAACTGGCCGAGGAAGACGCCTACGCGATCGACGGTCCGGCCCGTGCGCCCGATCTGCTGGAACTGCGCGACGCGATGTCGCTCGTGTGGCGCGTGCTGCTGCTGTGGCTGGCGGTGCTGGCGCTGCTCGTCCTCGCCGGCTGGGCGACCTGACGGGTGGCGTCGGGAAACGCGAAAGTCTGACGCGGTCGCGGCCATCCAGAGGGCTGTTCCAGAGCCCGACGCGGATCACGCGGATGAACGCGGATAGAGCTCTTCAGAGATTGCTTTATCCGCGTAGATCCGCGTGATCCGCGTCGAGGCCTGATGCGATCGGGGCCAGGCAGAAACATCGACCACGGATTACATGGATCGACACGGGTCGAGCAGAAATCCGTGGTGAGCTCTTGCAGTCCCGCGCCGCGGCGATCAGTGCGCCCGCAGCGTCGTCGCGGTGTAGTGGCGGGCGCCGCGGGACGGATACGCGCGCAGGACCGCGTCGAGCTGGGCGACGGCCTGCTTGAGCTGGGCGCGGTCGACGGCGAGTTCGAACAGCAGGCGGTTGCCGTAGGCGGGATCGTCGGTCGCCTTGCCGGCGATCGTGAAGTCGCCGCGGCCGTCGCCGCGGAACACCATCTCCAGCAGGTGCTCGAGCGTGTCGAAGCGCGCCTCGCCGTGCAGGTCGTCGTGCATCTCCGCGAGGCGGTCGCGCAGCTCGGCGAAGTCCCACGTGTGGAACATCGCGCGGTAGCTGCCGCCGAACGCGCCGGCGCGGATGTTCACCGTGCCGGTGAGCGCGTTGGCGTCGCGCGCATGCTCGGGGTCGGCGAACAGATAGCCGCTGACGCGGATCGTCACGTTGTCGCCGCGCGCGGCGAACGACACGGTGCTTTCAGGGCCGTCGGGCCTGGACGCCGCGCTCATGCGGCGTCACCGCGCAGGGCGCGCACGGCCGACTCGAGCGATTCCGCCGTCGCGGCCCGGCCGTCGACCGGCGCCGCGGCGACGACCTCGACGCGCGCGCGCAGGCGGCTGGGCACGCGCAGCTTCTTCGCCAGCGTGCGGTCGCGGCGGCTGAAGAAGCTGCCCCACATGCCGCGCAGCGCCATCGGCACCACCGGCACCGGTCGCCGCGCCAGGATCTTCTCGACGCCGCCCTTGAACGGCGCGATCGCACCGTCGCGCGTCAGCGCGCCTTCGGGGAAGATGCAGACGAGTTCGCCGTTGGCCAGCGCCGCGTCGACGTCGTCGAAGGCCTTCTGCATCAGCACGGGATCCTCCTTCGCACCGGCGATCGGGATCGCCTTCGCCGCGCGGAAAATCCAGCCGAAACCGGGCGTACGGAAGATCTTCCAGTACATGACGAAGCGGATCGGACGCGGCACGGTCGCACTGATTAGCAGGGCGTCCATGTAGCTGACGTGATTGCACACCAGCAGCGCCGGGCCGTCGTCGGGCACGTGTTCCTCGATGCCG
>CBIHMN010000300.1:0-3212 GCA_966211005.1 uncultured Arenimonas sp. | reverse complement strand
CTTCTGCTCCATCCGCGTCCATCCGCGTGATCCGCGTCATCAGCTTCCTGCCGACTTCGAACGAGGAAACCCCCATGCGCCAGACGCTGCTCGCCACCGCCCTGTTCCTCGCGCTGCCGCTGTCGGCCGGCGCGGCGCCGCCACCGGTCGAGACGATGGCCGCCGCCGTGGATGCCGACGTGCTCGCGTGGCGGCGCGACATCCACCAGCATCCCGAGCTGGGCAATCGCGAGGTGCGCACCGCGAAGCTCGTCGCCGACCACCTGCGCGCCCTCGGGTTCGACGACATCCGCACCGGCGTCGCCACCACCGGCGTCACCGCGGTGCTGCGCGGCGGTCGCCCGGGGCCGCGCATCGCGCTGCGCGCCGACATGGACGCGCTGCCGGTCACCGAGCGCGGCGACCTGCCGTTCGCGTCGAAGGCCACCGCGACGTTCCGCGGCGAGACCGTCGGCGTGATGCACGCCTGCGGGCATGACGCGCATGTCGCGATCCTGATGGGCGTCGCGCAGGCGCTCGCGGCGCGGCGCGAGGAACTGCCGGGCGAGGTGCTGTTCGTGTTCCAGCCGGCCGAGGAGGGCCCGCCCGACGGCGAGGAAGGCGGCGCCGAGGAGATGCTGGCGCAGGGCGTGTTCGACGGTTTCGACCCGGAAGTGATCTTCGGCCTGCACATGTGGAGCGCGCTGAACGCCGGGCAGCTCGGCTGGCGCGCCGGGCCGGCGATGGCGGCGTCGGACCGCTTCAACATCGTCGTGAAAGGCCGGCAGACGCATGGCTCGCGGCCATGGGGCGGCGTCGACCCGATCGTCGCCGCCGCCGACATCGTCGGCACCGCGCAGACGATCGTCTCGCGCCGGCAGGACATCTCGAAGCTGCCGGTGGTCGTCAGCTTCGGCGCGATCAAGGGCGGCATCCGCTACAACATCATTCCCGACGAGGTGGAACTGATCGGCACGATCCGCACGTTCGACGAGGCGATGCGCGAGGCGGTGTTCGCCGACCTCGTCGCCGTCGCCGAGAACGTCGCGCGCGCGCACGGCGCCAGCGCGGTCGCGAAGGTGCCCGACACGAAGGGCAATCCCGTCACCGTGAACCATCCGGCGCTGGCGGTGCGCGCCGCGTCGAGCCTCGAGGCCGTGGCCGGGCGCGAGAACGTCGTCGAGATGGGCCTGGTGATGGGCGCCGAGGACTTCTCGTACTACGCGCGCGAGGTGCCCGGCTTCTTCTTCTTCGTCGGCGCGACGCCGCCGGGGCGCGACGCCACCACCGCGCCGTCGAACCATTCGCCCGATTTCTTCATCGACGAACAGGCGCTGCAGGTCGGCACCCGCGCGATGCTGCAGGTGGCGCTGGATTACCTGCATGGCGCCGGTCCCGCCAACGGTGCGCCCGCCGCGGACGCCGGCTGATGTCCGTTTCACGCGGTGGCGGGGACACTCGCCGGATGGACACGCCCGCGCCCGCATCGCCACCCGCCGTCGCCCGCCGCCCCGCCGGCGTCGGCGCGCGCGCCGGCGTCGCGGCGCTGCTGCTGTGGGCGGCCGCCGGCGCCACGCAGGCGACGCCGGCGCCGGCGCCGACGGAGCCGCCGCCGCCGCTCGCCGAGCAGCTGCAGGAAACCGAACAGCGGGTCGCCGCCGCGAAATCGCCGGAACAGGATCTGCCCGCGCGGCTCGACGCGGCGTTCGACGCCGCCGGCGTGCCCGGCGCGGCCGTCGCGCTGGTGGAACGGGGCGAGACGACGCTCGTGCATGCCACGGGCGTCGCCGATGTCGCGTCCGGCCGGCCCGTCACCGCCGACACGCCGTTCCGCGCCGGCTCGGTGTCGAAGATGGTCACCGGCGTGGTGGTGATGCAGCTGGTGCAGGAAGGCCGGCTGTCGCTCGACGACACCGTCGCGATGCGCGCGCCGTGGCTGCGCTTCGACAATCCGTGGGAATCGACGCAGCCGCTGCGCGTCGTGCACCTGCTGGAGCACACCACCGGCTGGGCCGACCTGTCGCCGCGCGAATTCGCGATCGACGACGCCTCGCTGTCGGTGGCCGACGCGCTCGCGGTCGGCGGCGTGCGCGTCAGCCGTTACCCGCCCGGCGAATTCCATGCCTATACGAGCGCCGGCTATGGCGTGATCCAGCGCATCGTCGAGGACATCACCGGCCGGCCGTTCGCCGACGTCGCGCGCGAGCGCGTGTTCGCGCCGCTCGGGATGACGTCGGCGCGCTACGACCTGCCACCGACGCTGGCGGCGAGCCACCTGCCCGGCGGCGAGGCGGTGTCGCCGCAGCGCTACCCGCTGCTCGCGGCGGCCGGCCTGGTCGTCGACGCCGGCGACCTCGCGCGCTTCGTCCGCTTCCTGGTCGACGGCCGCGCCGACGACGGCCGCGTCCTGTTGACCCCCGACTCGCTGCAGCGGATGGAGACCGCCGAAACCACGCTGGCCGCGCGCGCCGGCGTGCCGCACGGCTACGGCATCGGCGATGCCGGCTACGTCGGTCCGCATGCGGTGTTCCGTGGCCACGGCGGCGCGATCGACGCGTTTTCCGCCGAGCTGCGCTACGCGCGCGACTGCCGCTGCGGCTACGTGGTGCTGGCGAACGGCGGGCGCATCCCGACGCCGGCGCTGACCGCGATCGAGGAACGGCTGCGGCCGCCGGCGTCGACCGCGGCACCGCTGGCCGACGACGCGCCGCCGTTCGCCGATCTGGCCGCGTTCGCGGGGGTCTACCAGCCGGTCGGCCAGCGCAACCGGATGCTCGCGCCGGTCGACGCGATGACCACGTTCGCGCGGGGCGCGCCGACGCAGGACGGCCGCTTCGCGTTCGACGGCGTCGTGCGCCCGGTCGACGAGGCCGGCCGGCTGCGTCGCCCGGACCGCGTCGCGCCGACGCTGGCGCTCGTGCGGCACGGAGACGGGCGGCTCGCGGTCGGCACGACCGGCAACTGGCGACGCGTGCCGCTGTGGACCGTCGGCGTGAAGGCGCTCTGGGTGGCGGCGCTGGTCGCGGGCCTCGTGGTCGCGGTGGGTCTGGCGCTCGCCGCGCACTGGCGCCGGCGGTCGGCGGCCCTGGCGTGGGGCACCGTCGCCGCGGTGCTGCCGCTGCCGGTGCTGCTGGCGCTGTTCGCGGTCGCCGCCGGGCTGCCGCCGGCGCGGTCGATCGCGAAGTTCGCCGCGCCGACGCCGCTGTCGATCGCCGTCGCCGCGACGACGATCG
>CBIHMN010000299.1:0-3227 GCA_966211005.1 uncultured Arenimonas sp. | reverse complement strand
TCCAGCACGTCCTCGATCGTCACCAGCCCGGCGACGCCGCCATGTTCGTCGACGACGATCGCCATGTGGTTGCGCGACAGCCGGAATTCCTTCAGCAGCACGTCCAGCCGCTTCGATTCGGGGATCAGCACGGCCGGACGCAGGAGTTCGCGGACGCTCGAGGGGCCGCCATCGGCGACCAGTCCGCGCAGCAGGTCCTTGGCCAGCAGGATGCCGAGGATCTCGTCGCGATCGTCGCCATGCACCGGGAAGCGGGAGTGCCCGGACTCGACCACCATCTTCGTCAGGTCGAGGAATTTCGCCTGCACCGGCAGCGAGACCATCTGCGAGCGCGGCACCATGATGTCGCCGACCTGGTGCTCGGACACGGACAGCGCGCCTTCGAGCATCTTCAGCTGATCGGGTTCGAGCAGCCCGTTCTCACCCGCGTCGCGCAGGATTTCGACCAGGTCGTCGCGGGTCTGCGGTTCGCCGGAAAACGCCAGGCCCAGTCGTTCGAGCCATGAGCGCCGTTCCGGCGCACTACTGGAAGAGTCCTCTGACATCGCGCTGTTCATGACGCCGGCTGCGGCGGGGTTCCGATTCTACGGCACGTCCGGGCATCGGAGACGTCACCGGGCATCCGCGACCCGACCGGCGAACCGTCGCGCTTCGGAGCGGGTCGCGGACAGGCGCTCCGGTGCCTCGGGATGCGCCTTCCGGGGCCGCGCCTGGTGCGCCGGAGGACCCTTCCCGGCGCGTACGGCCACGCGGACGGACTAATACGGATCGGGCACACCGAGCTCGGCGAGGATCTCGCGCTCGAGAAGTTCCATGGCTTCGGCTTCGAGGTCGTTCTCGTGGTCGAGGCCGAGCAGATGAAGGACGCCGTGGACGGTGAGGTGGGCGTAATGCGCGGCGAGCGGCTTGCGCTGGGCCTCGGCTTCCTTCGCGACGACCGGTGCGCAGATCACGAGGTCGCCGAGCAGCGGCAGGTTCACGCCTTCCGGGAGCTCGGTCGGAAAGCTCAGCACGTTGGTCGCGTAGTCCTTGCCGCGATACTTGTGGTTCAGGGCGCGGCCTTCCTTCTCGCCGACGACGCGGATCGCGAGGTCGGCGCGCAGGATGCGGCCCTTCGCGGCGGCCGCGGCCCATTTGCGGAAGCTCACCGGCGACGGCAGGCCGGCGCGCGGCACGCCGTAGCTGACACCGACGTCGAGTTGCACCGGGCCCTTCGTCATTCCTGCGATTCCTTGCCGTCGCGCGCATCGTAGGCGCGGACGATCCGCGCGACCAGCGGATGGCGGACCACGTCGTGCGCGGTGAAGAACGTGAAGCTGATGCCGTCGACGCCGCGCAGCACGTCGATCGCATCGCGCAGGCCGGACTTCTGGTGCTTCGGCAGGTCCACCTGGCTCAGGTCGCCGGTGATCACCGCCGTCGAACCGAAGCCGATGCGCGTCAGGAACATCTTCATCTGCTCGATGGTCGTGTTCTGCGCTTCGTCGAGGATCACGAACGCGTCGTTGAGCGTGCGGCCGCGCATGTAGGCGAGCGGCGCGATCTCGATGACGTTGCGCTCCAGCAGCTTGGCGACCTTCTCGGTGCCGAGCATCTCGTACAGCGCGTCGTAGAGCGGGCGCAGGTACGGGTCGACCTTCTGGCTCAGGTCGCCGGGCAGGAAGCCGAGTTTCTCGCCGGCCTCGACCGCCGGCCGCACCAGCAGCAGGCGCTGCACGCGGCTTTCGTTCAGCGCCTCGACCGCCATCGCCACCGCGAGGAAGGTCTTGCCGGTGCCGGCCGGGCCGATGCCGAAGCTGATGTCGTGCGTCGCGATCGCGTGCAGGTATTTCGCCTGGTTCGCGCCGCGTCCGCGGACGGTGCCGCGCTTCACACGGATCGCGACTTCCTGCGGCTCGACCTCGCCGGCGGCGATGTGGTCCAGGTTCGCCGCGCCGAGCCGGGCGTGGATCTTGTGCGAATCGAGCGTTTCGCCGGCGGCCTCGTCGTAAAGCGAACGCAGCACGCGCTCGGCGGTGTCGGCGGCCTTCGGTTCGCCGGTGACGCGGAACACGTGGCCGCGGTTGGCGATCTCGACGCCGAGCCGCAACTCGAGCTGGCGCAGGTGTTCGTCGAAGGGGCCGGCGAGGTTGGCGAGGCGCTCGACATCCTCGGGTTCGAGGACGAAATCGCGGTGCGGGGCCTGGGTCATGGGCTAACCGGTCGGAAGGGGAGGGCTCAGGCCGCCCGGTCGCTCGCCGTCAGCACTTCACCGCGCAGGGAGTTTGTGCGGGCCTCGGTGATGCGCAGGTCTACGAACTGGCCGACGAGGCGGGGGTGGCCGGCGAAGTTCACGTTGCGCATGTTCTCCGTCTTGCCGGTGAGCTCGTGCGGATCGCGCGCGCTCGGGCCTTCGACCAGCACCCGCTGCACGCTGCCGACCATCGCATCGGAGATCCGCCGCGCGTTCGCGTTGATCGCGGCCTGCAGGCGGTGCAGCCGGTCGGCGGCGACGTCGGCCGGCACCTCGTCGTGAAGGTTCGCCGCCGGCGTGCCGGGGCGACGGGAATACGCGAACGAGAAGCTCTGGTCGAAGCCGATGTCCTCCACCAGCTTCAGCGTGGCGGCGAAGTCGCGTTCGGTTTCGCCGGGGAAGCCGACGATGAAATCGGAGCTGACGACGATGCCCGGCTTCGCCTCGCGCAGCCGTCTGATCTTCGCCTTGTACTCGAGCGCGGTGTGGCCGCGCTTCATCGCGGCGAGGATCCGGTCGGACCCCGACTGCACCGGCAGATGCAGGAACGACGCGAGTTGCGGCACGTCGCGATGCGCGGCGATCAGCGCGTCGGAGAATTCCACCGGGTGCGAGGTGGTGTAGCGGATGCGACCGACGCCTTCGATCGTCGCGATCGCGCGGATCAGCGTCGCCAGGTCGGCGACGCCTTCGCCGTCCGCGAGCGGGCCGCGATACGCATTCACGTTCTGGCCGAGCAGGTGGATCTCCTTCACGCCCTGCGCGGCGAGCGACGCGACCTCGAGCAGCACGTCGTCGAACGCGCGCGACACTTCCTCCCCGCGCGTGTACGGCACGACGCAGAAGGAGCAGTACTTGCTGCAGCCCTCGATGATCGAGACGTAGGCCGCGGCGCCCTCGGCGCGCGGCTCGGGCAGCCGGTCGAACTTCTCGACCTCCGGGAAGCTCACGTCGACCTGCGGCGCGCCGCTGGCGCGGCGGGCGTCGATCATGT
>CBIHMN010000298.1:0-3254 GCA_966211005.1 uncultured Arenimonas sp. | reverse complement strand
TCAGCAGGCCGTGCAGGTACACGGTGTCCTTCGTGAACGCCATGCCGCCGGTGACCGGCACGCCGCGGAACACGCGCTGCGCCGACGCGAAGCTGTCGGGTTCGGGCTGGCCGGCGTCGAGGAAGAAGCGGAAGACCTCGATGAAGTTCGCGCCGCGCATCGCCATGTCGATCGCGACGATGCGCAGGCTGATGCGCTTCATGCGCTCGATGTCGATCGCGCCGGTGATCAGCTCGGCGAACGTCGCCAGCCCTTCCTGCGTCGCGGTGACGCGCGGCGACGTGCGCGCGAACGACTTGAAATGCGGCTGCTCGCGGCCGTTGAGCGCACTGAGCGAGTGCACGAACGCCTCGTGTTCGAGCAGCTGGTGGCGGTCGTATTCGGTGAAGCCGGTGCCGCTGCGCACGCGGATGCGCGTCGGGCCGGCGGCGGCCTTCGCGATCAGGTCCGGGTCCTGTTCGACCACGACCTTGTGGTGCACGAAGAACTTGTCCAGCGCTTCCTGCAGTTCTTCCTGCACCGTCGCCGCCGACAGCACGTAGTCGGCTTCGTGGCCCTGCAGTTCGCCGTCGAGTTCGTCGGCGACGCTGATGAAATGGCGGGCGGCATCCAGGTTCGTGGGGCCGTCGCCGGGCAGCGGGTCGCCGGGGCGGCCGAACAGCGCGATCGAATGGATCATCACGTCGCCGGTGCCGAGCGAGTCGAGCAGCCGTGTCGCGATCACCCAGCTTTCGGCCGTGCGCCGCAGATAGGTGCCCAGCGGATCGTCCGGGTCCGTGGCGCCGTGGATCGCCCACAGCTCGTCGCGGATCCCGGTGTGATCGGGGCGCTCGTAGGTGATGTCCGGCAACGCGACCTTGCCGGCATGCCAGTCGCGCAGGAACCGGTACTGCACCTGCTGCGGCCAGCTCACCGCCTGCAGCAGGCGGATGCCGCGGACGGCGGCGACCAGCCGGGCGTCGAGGTCGGCGTGGCGCTGCTGGGCGGGGGTGAGGTCGGCCAAGCGGTTTCCCGGGTGTGTTGAAAGCGTGCGGGGTCCGGCTAATGTAGCGCGTGGCGCTGGCGGTGCCCGAAGGGAGCGCAACGGCTACGGCAAGGCGATGGGCGACATCCTGCTCGAGGGCGGGGAGACGGTGGAGTCGCTGTCGCGCGACCTGGTCGCCCGCGGGCTCGCCGAGCGCGGCTATCGCGTGCTCGACGCGGGCACAGCGGCACCGGACGGAGCGCTGCGCGTGGATGTCGACATCCGCGAGTTCTGGGCGTGGTTCACACCCGGGTTCTGGGCCGTGTCGATGGAGGCGAAGTTGAAACTGGAAATCCGCGCAACCGGACCTGGCGGCGCCGACACGGTCACCGTCGCCGGCTACGGCATCAACAAGGGCCAGTCGGGGCGCGAGGACAACTGGCGGCTCGCCTACGACCGGGCCTTCGAGAATTACCTCGCGAAACAGCGCGAGGCCTTCGACCGCGCCGGCCTCTGAGGATTTATTTGCTCAGAGCAGATTTTTAATCTGCTCTGAGCAGATTATCGGCGTCCGTACTTGTCCTTCAGCCGCTTGTTCAGGGCCTTGCCCATCACCTTTTCTTCGGCGCGGCGCGCGGCGAGCGTCGTCGCGGCGGCTTCCTGCTCGTCGCGCAGCTTCACGAAATGGTCGAAGCGGGCTTCGTCGAGCGTGCCGTCCTCGATCGCGGCCTGCACCGCGCAGCCCGGTTCGCCGACGTGCGCGCAGTCGCGGAAGCGGCAGTGCGACGCGATCGCCTCGATGTCCTCGAACGACTCCACCACGTCCTCGTCGCCGCTGAGCTTCACTTCGCGCATGCCGGGCGTGTCGATCAGGCAGCCGCCCTGCGGCAGCGGCGTCAGCACGCGGCTGGTCGTCGTGTGGCGGCCGCGCGAATCGTTCGCGCGCACCGCGTTCGTCTTCATCTTCTCGCGGCCGAGCAGCGTGTTGGTGAGCGTCGACTTGCCGGCGCCGGAGCTGCCGACCAGCACCACCGTCTTGCCCGGGCCGAGGTACGGATGCAGCGCGCGCAGCGAGTCGGCGTCCTTCGCGTTGACCGCGTGGATGGGCACGCCGCTCTCCTCCACTTCCGCGAGCAGCGCGATGCAGTCCTCGACGATCGGGCACTGGTCGGCCTTCGTCAGCACCAGCACCGGCGAGGCGCCCGACGCGCGCACGAGCACGAGGTAACGTTCGATCCGGCGCGGGTTGTAGTCCTGGTCGAGGCCGGTGACGACCAGCACGTGGTCGACGTTGGCGGCGATCAGCTGCTGCTTCGTGTGTTCGCCGGCGGCGCCGCGCTTGAGCACCGAGCGGCGCGGCAGCCGCGCGACGATGTTCTGGCCGCGCTCGTCGAGCGTGACCCAGTCGCCGACGGCGGCGCGGTCTTCCGGCGGAAAGCGCGGGCGCGTCCACGGCATCGGCGGCTGCGCCTTGAGCAGGGTGTCGGGACCGGTGGCGACGTCGTAGGCCGTGCGGTGCTGCCCGACGACCCGGGCCAGCCGGGCGCCCTCGGCGGCGGCGAGGGCCTCGCGCCACGCGTCGTCGTCGGGCCAGCCGATCGGGCGCAGGCGGTCGAGGGCGTCGGGGTCGGGCTGCATTCGGGTCCGGATCGGAAAGCTGCGCGCAGAGTAGCGCGCCCCCCTGCCGTTGGTCCTGCTTGACGGGCGCCCGGCCGCCGCCTACTGTCACATCACCCATGTGACAGTTGGTACAGCCGATGTCCCGCACCGTCCCGTTGTTCCTGCAGATCTCTCCCGGCGCTTCGCGCTCGATCACCCGCCAGATCACCGACGGCATCCGCCGGCAGATCGCCAGCGGCGAGCTGCCGGTCGGTTCGCAGCTGCCGAGTGTCCGCGGGCTCGCCGAGCAGCTGACCATTCATCCGAACACCGTCGCCAAGGCCTATGGCGAGCTCGCCAACGAAGGCTGGCTGGATGCCCACCAGGGCCTCGGCCTGTTCGTCGCCGCACCGGTGCAGCGGCTGTCGCGCAGCGAGCGCGACCGCCGGCTGGAGGCCGCGGTCGACGCTTTTTCCGCCGAGGTGATCGGCCTCGATTTCCCGCTCGACGAGATCCTCGATCGCGTCGGCACCGCGCTGCGCCCGTGCCTGGGCAAGCGCTCCGCCTGAGACCCGCCATGACCACGCCGCATCTGCACGCCGTTCCCCCCGGTGCCGCCGCCCCCGTGCCGGCCGCCACCGATTACGTGATCGAAACCGACGGGCTCGACCTCGTCTACGGCCGCAAGAAG
>CBIHMN010000297.1:0-3259 GCA_966211005.1 uncultured Arenimonas sp. | reverse complement strand
GCAGGCGTTGGCGACGTCGAAGTTCTGGCAGCCCTCGCCGAGGCCGAGGTTGCCGGACACGATCGACGCGGTCGACGGCTCGAGGAAATCGCGGCTGACCGACGTGTTGACCAGCAGGCCGATCTTGGCGCGGTCGACGCCGGCGTCGGCGATGGCCTTTTCGGCCGCGAGCGTGGCCGCGTCGGACGACTGCATCTCGTCGTTCCAGAGCCGGCGCGCGTAGATGCCGGCGATGTCCTGCAGCACGTCGGTCTTGATGCCGAGACGGTCCATCGTCGGCTTCAGCCGGGCGTTGATGTCCGCCGAACTCAGGCGGTTCGGGGCATCGACGTGGGCGAGGCCGGCGATCGAAACGTGCTGGAACAGCATGGGGGACGCCTTGCAGGACGGAAAACCTGTGCACGTTACCGTCTTTGACCCCCCCGGCTCAACTCGGGACGGCGGTCACACGCGCCCGGAACGTCAATCTTCCAGCGGCATCGTCTCGATCTCGCCCTGTTCCAGCGGGCGGGTCTCGGCGCCTTCGGTCAGGGGGGCCGGCGGCGGCGTGACGGCCGCGGCCGGCGCGCCGTCGCAGCGCCACGTGGTGAAGCGCTGCTCGCCGTCGACGGGCTGCGTCTTCGGCTGGATCGTGTCGGCGCCCATGCCGGGGGCCTCGTTGCGCGCGAGCGTCTCGAGTTCGTCGCGCACCTTGATGTCGTTGCGCTCGACCGGCCCCAGCCGGTCCTTCACCGACACCGAAACTTCGCCGCGGCGCACGCAGGACGACAGGTTCTCGTCGGCGCGCGCGACGCGCACCTCGGCTGCACCGGGACCCATCTTCACCCACGTGCAGCCGGTGGCGGCGACCAGGGTGGCGGCGATCAGGAGCGTCAGGCGCATGGGCGGTCCTTCGTGGGAGTGGCAGCCGATTGTGGCCTTCGCGAAGCGGACACGCCAACCGCCCACGCAGGAGCGGCTTCAGCCGCGACTCACGAAACGGGGAGCCGCAAGTACAGAGGCCCTCCTTGCGGAGGGCCCCTTTCGCGGCTGATGCCGCTCCTGCGGCGCGCCGGGTCAGTCCGCGACCGGATTGCCGTCCGCGTCGACGACGTGCACTTCGCCCAGGTCGAGCGCGCGCACCTTGTCCTCGATCGCGTCGAGGTCGCCGACCACGACCCACGTCAGCGCGTCGGGTTCGATCGTCCTGGCCAGCGCGTTGATGGTCTCGACCGGCATCGACTCGATCTTCGCCTTGCGCTGCACGACGTAGTCGTCCGGACGGTCGTAGCGGACGATGCCGCCGATCGCGCCCATCACCGCACCGGCGGTTTCGTACGCGCCCGGCAGGCTGCGGATCTCGCTCGCGCGGATCTTGTCCACTTCGGCGGCGGTCGCCGGGCGCTCGCCCGAGGCGTATTCCTCGATCTCGCGCTTCAGTTCGGCCATCGATTCGGCGGTCTTGTCGCTCTGCACCGCGGCGTACGCCATCCACGGCCGCTGGTTCTTCGCGCCGGACACCCAGCTGTACGAACCGTAGGCCCACGACTTGTCCTCGCGCAGGTTCATGTTCAGGCGCGAGGTGAACTCGCCGCCGAGCACGCTGTTGGCGATCTCGAACTCGGTGGCCTGCGGATCCATCGACGACGGCACGACCTGGCCGACGTAGATGTTCGACTGGATGGCGCCCGGCTGGTCGACCAGGAACACGCGCGGTTCGTCCGGCAGCTCGACCTTCGGCACCGCGATCGCGGCGGGCGCTTCGCCTTCGCCGGCCCAGTCGCCGAAGTGCTTCTCGAGGATCGGCATGATCTCGGCGAGCGTGGTGTCGCCGACGACGATCATCGTGGCGCCCTGCGGACGCACCCAGTCGTCGTGGTAGGCGACGAGGTCGTCGCGCGTCAGCGACGCGATCGATTCCTCGGTGCCGCTGCCGCTGAACGGGATCGCGTACGGGTGGCCTTCGCCGTAGAGCATCGGCGGCAGCAGGCGCTGCGCGGCCGAGTTCGGACGCGCCTTTTCCTGCTTGATGCCGGCGATCCAGCTCTGGCGCACGCGCTCGATCTCGCTGGCGTCGAAGCGCGGCTCGCGCACCATTTCGGCGAACAGGTCGACGGACGCGTCGAGGTTCTCCTTCAGCGCCGACAGATAGGCGTTGCCGCCGTCGAGGGAGGCGCCGGCGCCGAGCTGCGCGCCGAGCGATTCGGCCTTGTCGGCGAACGCGAGTGCTTCGTACTGGCCGGCGCCCTCGTCGAGCATGCCGAGCGCGAAACTGGCCGTGCCGAGCTTGCGGCCGACGTCGGCGACATAGCCGCCCGGCAGTTCGAGACTGACGCGCACCACCGGCACGTCGTGGCGTTCGGCCAGGATGACCGGCACGCCGTTGGACAGCGTCGCGCGCTGCAGCGCCGGGAACGCGAGGTCCGGGAACGTGTCGGTCTTCGGCACGCCGGCACTGCGGTCGACGGTGGATTCCGTGGTCGTGAACTTCGGATCGGCGGCCGGCACGTCGGCCATTTCCGGGTGCTCGGCCGCGTCTTCCTCGACGGTGGCGACGCGGTCACCCGGATTCACCACGAGCGTGTGGCTGCCCTTCGCGAGCCAGCGATTGCCGGCGGCGACGAGGTCGGCGGCGGTGGCGGCGTCGAGCACCGCGAGACTGTCGCGGAAGCAGCCCGGATCACCGTCGAACACCGCGCATTCGGCCAGCGCGTCGGCCTTGCCGCCGAAGCCGCCGATGCGCTCGATGCCGCGGATGAAGCCGGCGCGGTACGTCGTGCGCGCCTGCTGCAGTTCGCTGGCGGTCGGGCCTTCGGCCAGCAGCTTCGCCATCTCCTCGTCGAGCGCCTTCTCGACGGTCGCGACGTCGACGCCTTCCTTGACGTCCACCTGCACGAAGAACATGCCGCCGAGGCGCGACGGCCACGAGCCGGCGGCGACGCTGTCGGCGAGCTTGTCCTGGAACACGAGGCGCTTGTCGAGGCGCGACGAGCGCGAACCGCCGAGCACCTGCGCCAGCAGCTGCAGGCGTTCGGCGTCGGCTTCGCCGTACTGCGCGGTGTTCCAGACGCGATAGACGCGCGACTGCGGCACGCGGTCGGTCATCACCTCGCGCGTGTCCGCGGTGCGCGGCGCGGGCGCCGCGGCGGGTTGCGTCATCGTCGGGCCGGCCGGAATGTCGCCGAAGTACTTCGCGACCTTCTCCTTCGCCGTGGCGACGTCGATGTCGCCGGCGAGCACGAGCACGGCGTTGTTCGGGCCGTACCAGGTGCGGAACCAG
>CBIHMN010000296.1:0-3272 GCA_966211005.1 uncultured Arenimonas sp. | reverse complement strand
ACGCGACAGTCTAGCAGCCGGGCGGCCCCCGCCCGGCTGCTAGACTGTCGCGTTCTTTCCCCCCGCCACGCCCGCAAGGAGCCGCTTCCGGCGCATGGACACGATCCGCATCCGCGGTGCCCGCACCCACAACCTGAAGAACATCGACCTGGACCTGCCCCGGGACCGGCTGATCGTGATCACCGGCCTGTCCGGGTCGGGCAAGTCCTCGCTGGCGTTCGACACCATCTACGCCGAAGGCCAGCGCCGCTACGTCGAGTCCCTGTCGGCGTACGCGCGGCAGTTCCTCAGCGTGATGGAGAAGCCGGACGTCGACCACATCGAGGGCCTGAGCCCGGCGATCTCGATCGAGCAGAAGTCGACCTCGCACAACCCGCGCTCGACCGTCGGCACGATCACCGAGATCTACGACTACCTGCGCCTGCTGTTCGCGCGTGTCGGCACGCCGCGCTGCCCGGACCACCACTACCCGCTCGAGGCGCAGACCGTCGGCCAGATGGTCGACCAGGTGCTGGCGCTGCCGGAGGACCACCGCTACATGCTGCTGTCGCCGGTGGTCCGCGACCGCAAGGGCGAGCATGCGCAGGTCTTCGACCAGCTGCGCGCGCAGGGCTTCGTCCGCGTGCGGGTGAACGGCGTGCTGCACGAACTCGACGCCGTGCCGGCACTGGCGCTGCGTCAGAAGCACACCATCGAAGCGGTGATCGACCGCTTCAAGCCGCGCCCGGACCTGAAGCAGCGCCTCGCCGAAAGCTTCGAGACGGCCCTGAAGCTCGGCGACGGCCTCGCGCAGGTGCACGACCTCGACGACGCCGCGGCGGCGCCGCTGCTGTTCTCGTCGAAGTTCAGCTGCCCGGTCTGCGACTACGCGCTGCCGGAACTGGAGCCGCGGCTGTTCTCGTTCAATTCGCCGGTCGGCGCCTGCCCGTCCTGCGACGGCCTCGGCATCACGCCGTTCTTCGATCCCGCGCGCGTGGTGGTGCACCCGGAGCTGAGCCTCGCGGCGGGCGCGGTGCGCGGCTGGGACCGCCGCAACGCGTACTACTTCCAGCTGATCGCGTCGCTCGCGAAGCATTACGAATTCAGCGCCGACACGCCGTGGCAGGAACTGCCCGACGTCGTGCGCGACGCGGTGCTGTACGGCAGCGGCAAGGCGGTGATCACGTTCACCTACCTCACCGAGGCCGGCGGCCGCACGCAGCGCAAGCATGTGTTCGAAGGCATCGTGCCGAACCTGGAGCGCCGCTATCGCGAAACCGAATCGCAGGCGGTGAAGGAGGAACTGGCGAAGTTCATTTCCGACCGGCCCTGCCCGGACTGCGGCGGCGCGCGCCTGAACCGCTCGGCGCGCAACGTGCTGGTCGCGGACCGCAATCTGTCGCAGCTCACGCAGCTGCCGGTGGACGAATCGCTGGCGTTCTTCAGCGAGCTGACCCTGCCCGGCTGGCGCGGCGAGATCGCTTCGAAGATCGTCAAGGAGATCCGCGACCGGCTGCGCTTCCTGGTCGACGTCGGCCTCGATTACCTGACGCTGGAGCGCAAGGCCGATTCGCTCAGCGGCGGCGAGGCGCAGCGCATCCGGCTCGCGTCGCAGATCGGCGCCGGCCTCGTCGGCGTGATGTACGTGCTCGACGAACCGTCGATCGGCCTGCACCAGCGCGACAACGAGCGGCTGCTCGGCACGCTGACGCGGCTCCGCGACCTCGGCAATACCGTCATCGTCGTCGAGCACGACGAGGACGCGATCCGCCTCGCCGACCACATCGTCGACATCGGCCCCGGCGCCGGCGTGCACGGCGGCGAGGTGATCGCGCAGGGGTCGTACGAAGACGTGCTGAAGGCACCCCGTTCGATCACCGGCGCATACCTGTCCGGCCGGCGGGCGATCGAGATCCCGAAGCAGCGCCGCAAGCCGAACCCGAAGATGATGCTGCGGCTGCACGGCGCCAGCGGCAACAACCTGAAGGACGTCGACCTGACGATCCCGGCGGGGCTGTTCACCTGCATCACCGGCGTGTCCGGGTCGGGCAAGTCGACGCTGGTGAACGACACGCTCTATCACCTGGCCGCGAACGAGCTCAACGGCGCGTCGCATACGCCGGCGCCCTATCGCGACCTGCAGGGCATGGACCTGTTCGACAAGGTGGTCGACATCGACCAGTCGCCGATCGGCCGCACGCCGCGTTCGAACCCGGCGACGTACACCGGCCTGTTCACGCCGCTGCGCGAGCTGTTCGCGCAGGTGCCCGAATCGCGCGCGCGCGGCTACTCGCCGGGCCGTTTCAGCTTCAACGTGCGCGGCGGCCGCTGCGAGGCCTGCCAGGGCGACGGCCTGATCAAGGTCGAGATGCACTTCCTGCCCGACGTCTACGTGCCGTGCGACGTCTGCCACGGCAAGCGCTACAACCGCGAGACGCTGGAGATCCACTACAAGGGCTACAGCATCCACGACGTGCTGGAGATGACGGTCGAGGACGCGCTGAAGCTGTTCGAGGCGGTGCCGACGCTGGCGCGCAAGCTCGAGACGCTGGTCGACGTGGGCCTGAGCTACATCAAGCTGGGCCAGAGCGCGACGACGCTGTCGGGCGGCGAGGCGCAGCGCGTGAAGCTGTCGAAGGAACTGTCGCGGCGCGACACCGGCCGCACGCTCTACATCCTCGACGAGCCCACCACCGGCCTGCACTTCCACGACATCGAGCACCTGCTCGCGGTGCTGCACAAGCTGCGCGACGACGGCAACACGATCGTCGTGATCGAGCACAACCTCGACGTGATCAAGACGGCGGACTGGGTGATCGACCTCGGCCCCGAAGGCGGCCACCGCGGTGGCACGATCCTCGCGGAAGGCACGCCGGAAGCGCTGGCGGCGGTGCCCGAGTCGCATACCGGCCGCTTCCTCGCGAAGCTGCTGGACGCGAAGCCGGCCGCGCCGGCGAAGCGGAAGCGCAGCGCGTGAACGCGCCCGCGCACGCGGCGGACGCCTCGACCGCCCGGGTGATCTTCCGCCTGCCGATGCCGGTGCGCTGGCGCGACATGGACGCGTTCGACCACGTCAACAATGCGGCCTATCTCGGCTACGTCGAGGAAGCGCGCGTCGCCTGGTTCCGTTCGCTCACGCCCGACTGGGACGGCGCCACCGCGGCACCGATCATGGCGGCGGTGACGATGAACTACCGCCGGCCGATCACGTGGCCGGCCGCGGTGGTCGTGGCGCTGCACGCCGAGCGGATCGGCACGAAGAGCCTGACCGTCGGCCACCGCGTGATCGACGC
>CBIHMN010000295.1:0-3282 GCA_966211005.1 uncultured Arenimonas sp. | reverse complement strand
CCGCAGCGCCGGCGCGGCGCCGGACATGGACCGCAACCCGGTGCTGCGCTGGATCACCGGCCACCTGCCGCTGGTGCGCCGCTACCACGGCGAAGCGCTGTGGCTCGGCTCGGGCAAGCGGCGCAGGTACACGCCGCTGTTCGTCGTGCTGGTGATGATCGCGGTGACCGACGTGATCTTCGCGGTCGATTCGATACCGGCGATCTTCGCGATCACCACCGACCCGTTCGTGGTGCTGACCTCGAACGTGTTCGCCGTGCTCGGCCTGCGCGCGCTGTATTTCCTGCTCGCCGACCTCGCCGACCGCTTCCACCTGCTGGTGTACGGACTGGCGACGGTGCTGGTCTTCATCGGCGCGAAGATGCTGCTGGTCGACGTGGTGAAGATCCCGGTGTGGATCTCGCTCGGCACGGTCGGCGTGGTGCTGGCGGCGTCGATGCTGCTGAGCCTGGCGGTCCGGCCGGCGCCGCCGCGGGATTCTGCGTCGCGCCCGTGACGCGGTTGCGCCGCGCCGCACCGGCCCCATGATCGTGGGCATGGACGAGCGGATGCAGGCCCACGCGGCCGCGGTGAAGGGCCGGTTCCGGCGGGCGATGCTGGCCGCGATGGCGTTCGTCGCGCTGATCGGCACCGTCTACACCGTGGTGCAGCCCCTGCTCGGCGATCTGCAGGGCGTGGCGCTGGTGCCGCAGTCGTGGGGCGGCCTGGCCGGCGTGCTGACTGCGCCGCTGCTGCACGGTTCGCCGGGCCACTGGCTCGCGAACGCGGTCGCGCTGCTGATCCTCGGCCCGCTCGTCGGCACCGTCTACCCGCGCGCGAGCCTGCGCGCGCTGCCGCTGATCTGGGTCGGCGCCGGTCTGGTGACGTGGGCGATCGGCCGCCCTTCGCTGCACATCGGCGCCAGCGGCGTCACGCACGGGCTGCTGTTCCTGCTGCTGTTCCTCGGGCTGCTGCGTCGCGACAAGGCGGCGGTCGCGGCGGCGCTGATCGCGTTCTTCTTCCACGGCGGGATGCTGCTCACGATCCTGCCGCGCGAGGCCGGCGTGTCGTGGGAATACCACCTCGGCGGGGCGCTGGCCGGCATCGCCGCGGCGTTCCTGTGGCGCCACGCCGACCCGGAACCGCCGCGCGTGCGGTACAGCTGGGAGGACGAGGGCGGAGACGACGCCGGAGCGGCGGATCCGGAACTCGAACCGCCGCCGCCCGCCGACGTGCCGGTGCTCTGGCATCGCGCGCCGCCGGAGCCCGCCGGCACCGTGCTGGCGTTCCGGCCCCGCGGGCCGCGGGCGCCGCCGCCGGACTGATCCCGCCCTCGAAGTTGCGCGCCTCGCCCCGCGGTGGAACGCTAGGGCATGGACTGGAGCTTCGACATCCGCTCGGCGTTGCTGGTGGGCGCGCTGCTGACGTCCGTCGTCGGCGGCCTGCTGCTGCTCGTGGCCCGCGGGTTCGCGCCGTCGTATCGCGCCAGCATGGGTGGTGGGTCGCCGGCACGCTGGCACTGCCGGCCAGCTTCGTCGTGCTGGCCGTGCGCGAGCAGCTGCCGCCCGCGCTGGGCATGGTGCTGGCGAACGGACTGATCGCCGGCGGCGTCGCCGCGTATGCCGTCGCGCTGGAGATCTTCCATTCGCTGCCGCGCCGCCGCGCGCGCCTGTGGGGACTGACGGGCATGGTGGTGCTGGGTTCGCTGGGCACCGACGCGTTCGGCGGACGGTCGCCGCTGCAGCTCGCGGTGGTGGGCTCCGCGCTGGTGGCGCTGCTCGCCTGCGCCGCGTGGAACCTGTACGCGCCGCGCCGGCACGGCAAGGCGCGGCACATCCTCGGGTCGGTCATCGCGTTGTCGATGGCGATCCTCGTGTACCGCGTGGCGCTGGTGTTCGTCGATCCGTCGCTGCTCGCCAGCACGTTCGCGCCGGGGGGCGTGCAGCTGCTGACGTACGGCGTCGGCAGCGTGCTGCCGGTGGTGGCGAGCTTCGGTTTCCTGCTGATGTGCACCGAACGCAGCCAGCGCGAACTCGAGCGCGCCGCGCGCGTGGATTTCCTCACCGAATGCTTCAACCGCCGCGCGATCGAGGAACTGGGCACGCGCGCGATCGCCGCCGCGCGCCGGCACGGCATCCCGCTGGCGGTGCTGGTGATCGACATCGACCACTTCAAGCGGATCAACGACGAGCTCGGCCACGCGGCCGGCGACGACGCGCTCACGCAGGCGGTCGGACGCATCCGCGCGACGCTGCGCAGCGAAGACATGCTCGGCCGGATGGGCGGCGAGGAATTCATCGTCCTGATGCCCAATACCGACACCGCCGCGGCGCTGGTGGCCGGCGAGCGGATCCGCGAGAACTTCTCGGCGCGGCCGCTCACGCTGCACGGCATCGACCGCCGCGTGACCCTCTCGGTCGGCGCGGCGGTGCTGGCGCCGGCCGATCGCGAGTTCTCCCAGCTGCTGCTGCGGGCCGACCGCGCGATGTACGCCGCGAAGAACGCCGGCCGCGACCTCGTGTTCTCGGACGGGATGAGCGGGTGGGAGAACACCTGAACCATTCGCGCGGGACCGTGACCGGTTTCACGTGTGCCGCACCCCGATGCGCGTCACAGTCGCGACGATGAAACCTCCGGATCGACCGCTCCTGCCCACGTCGCCGTCGGACATCCCGTCGGCCGCGGGTGAGGCGCATGCGTCGCGGCGCGCGCTGCGCATGCTCAGCGCGTGCAACCGCGCGCTCACGCGCGTCGACGACGAGATCGCGCTGCTGTCGGAGATCTGCCGGATCGTCGTCGACATCGGCGGCTACCTGCTCGCCGGCGTCGGCTACGCGATGGACGACGAGGAGAAGTCGCTGCGGCTGATGGCGACGGCCGGCGACCACCCGGAGCACGCGGCGGCGATGCGGCTGTCGTGGGGCGAGGACAGCCCGTACGGCCAGGGGCCTGCCGGGCGCGCGGTGCGCAGCGGGCTTCCGGTGGCCTACACCGACTTCGCCGACGCGACCCAGCCCTTCCCGGGGCGCGAGGCGGCACTGTCGATGGGTTACCGCAGCGCCATCTCGCTGCCGCTGAACGGCCCGGAGCGTACATTCGGATTCCTCGGCCTGTTCTCCGGCGAAATCTCGCGGATGAGCGAGGACGAACTGCAACTGCTGCAGGAACTCGCCGACAACATGGCCTACGGCATCGCCGCGATGCGTGCGCGGGCCGAGGCGCGACGCGTCGCCGCCGAACTCGCGCTCGCCGCCAGCCACGACGCCACGACGCGCCTGCCGCGCTGGTCGTCGCTCGCGGCGG
>CBIHMN010000294.1:0-3294 GCA_966211005.1 uncultured Arenimonas sp. | reverse complement strand
GAACTCGGGCTCACCCTCACGGCCGAAGGCATCGAGACCGAAGGACAGCGCGCGATGCTCGAATCGATCGGTTGCCAGTACGGACAGGGTTATCTGTTCGCGCGCGCGCTGGCGCCGGCCGAGTTCGAACGGGTCTACGCCGGCGCGACGCGCATCGCCGGCTGACCTCCCGCGCGCCGCGTCCGGCGCGCCCGCGAAACGCCCGGTGTCGGCCCGCGGCGCGCCATCGCTGCCGCGCGACCGCGTGCTAGCCTTCCGGCGTCGTTTCCGAGGGGACCCCGATGTCGCGTGCGTTCAATTTCAGCGCCGGCCCGGCGACGCTGCCGGAGGCGGTCCTGCGGCAGGTGCAGGCCGAAATGCTCGAGTGGCAGGGCGAGCGCGCCTCGGTGATGGAAGTGAGCCATCGCGGCCGCGCGTTCATCGACTGCGCCGCCGCGGCCGAACGCGACCTGCGCGCGCTGATGGCGATTCCGGACGCGTACCACGTGCTGTTCCTGCAGGGCGGCGCCACCACGCTCGCCGCGCTGCTGCCGATGAACCTGGCCGGGCCCGGCGCCACGGCGGACTACGTACTGACCGGGCACTGGGGCGAGAAGGCGCTCGACAACGCGCGGCCGCTGCTTCGCGCCAACGTGGCCGCGTCCGGGCGCGGGGGCGGCTACACGGCGATACCCGCACGCGACGGCTGGGTGCTGACGCCGGGCGCCGCGTACGTGCACTACACGTCGAACGAGACCATCCACGGCGTCGAGTTCCCCGATGTGCCGGAGGTCGGCGACGTGCCGCTGGTCGCCGACATGTCGTCGAACTTCCTGTCGGCGCCGCTGGACGTGTCCCGCTTCGGCGTCCTGTACGGCGGTGCGCAGAAGAACCTCGGGCCGTCGGGGCTCGCGATCGCGATCATCCGCAAGGACCTGCTGGGTCGCCACGGGCGCGACCTGCCCCCGATCCTCGATCTCGTGAACCAGGCGAAGAACGATTCGATGTTCAACACGCCGCCGACCTTCGCGTGGTACGTGCTCGGGCTCGTGCTGCAGTGGGCGAAGGGGCAGGGCGGCGTCGACGCGATCGGCGCGGCCAACGCGCGCAAGGCGGCGCGGCTGTACGCGGCGATCGACGGATCGGGCGGGTTCTATCGCAATACCGTCGAGGCGTCGGCGCGCTCGCGGATGAACGTGCCGTTCTTCCTGCCGGACGCGAAGCTCGACGCCGAATTCCTCGAGGGCGCCGAGGCGGCGGGACTGCTCGGGCTGAAGGGTCATCGCGCCGTCGGGGGCATGCGCGCGTCGCTCTACAACGCGATGCCGGAGGCCGGCGTGCAGGCGCTGGCCGACTACATGGCCGGTTTCGCGCAGACGCGCGGCTGACGTGCCCGTGCGGACCGCATGACCGGCCGGCTCGACTGGGTCGCCAATGCCGGGGGGCCGCTGCGCGGCGATGTCGCCGTGCCGGGCGACAAGTCCGTGTCGCACCGCGCCCTGATGCTGGGAGCGATCGCCGAAGGGACCACGCGCATCCGCGGCCTGCTCGAAGGCGAGGACACGCTCGCGACCGCCCGGATCGTCGCGCAGCTCGGCGTGGGCATCGCCAGGTCCGAAGACGGCGAATACGCCGTGGACGGTGTCGGTCTGCACGGACTTCGGCCGGCGCCCGCGCCGCTGGACTGCGGCAACGCCGGCACCGCGATGCGCCTGTTCGCCGGGATGCTGGCCGGGCAGGGGTTCCGGAGCACGCTGGTCGGCGATGCCTCGCTGACGCGGCGGCCGATGCGGCGCGTGATCGAACCGCTGGCGCGCATGGGCGCTCGCATCGAAGCGGACGGCGGCGACCGCCCACCATTGACAATTCACATTACAAACAGCCTGCAATCGATTGAATATTCGACGGAAGTTGCTTCGGCCCAGGTGAAGTCGGCGATCCTGCTCGCCGGTCTCTACGCCCGCGGGGAAACCCGCGTCCGGGAGCCGCATCCCACCCGGGACTACACCGAATCGATGCTCCGGGCGTTCGGTGCGGCGATCCGGTTCGCCCCGGGGGAAGCGGCCATCACCGGCGGCAGCAGACTGCGGGCGATCGACGTCGACGTGCCGGCCGATTTCTCGTCCGCGGCGTTCTTCCTCGTCGCCGCCTCGGTCGTTCCCGGTTCCGAAATGCGGCTGCGGGGTGTCGGTGTCGATCCGCGGCGGACCGGCCTGCTCGAGGTCCTGCGCGGGATGGGTGCCGACATCCGGCTGGAGAACCCGCGCGACACCGGCGGCTTCGCGGTCGCCGACCTCGTGGTCCGCGCTTCCCGGCTGCACGGGATCGAGGTGCCCGCTGCGCTCGTTCCGGACATGATCGACGAGTTTCCCGTGCTTTTCGTCGCCGCCGCGCTCGCGTCGGGCACGACGGTCGTGCGCGGCGCCGCGGAATTGCGGGTGAAGGAATCCGATCGCATCGCGACCATGGGCGCCGCGCTCCGGGCGATGGGCGCGGAGGTGATCGAGACGCCCGACGGGGCCGTGATCCGCGGCGGCCGCCCGCTGCGGGGCGCCGAGGTCGACGCCCATGGCGACCATCGCGTGGCGATGGCGATCGCGGTCGCCGCCCAGTGTGCCGCGGGGACCACCCTCATTTCCGACTGCGCCAACGTGGAGACGTCGTTCCCCGGCTTCGCGGCACGGGCCGCCGCGGCCGGCTTCGGGCTCGCGCCCGGGTTTCCCGCGGCGGGCCTCGGCTAGAATCGCCGGATGCCCCGCATCCCCGTACTCACGATCGACGGACCCTCCGGTTCCGGCAAGGGAACGATCAGCCGCCACGTGGCCGAGCGCCTCGGCTGGCATTACCTCGATTCCGGCGCCCTGTATCGCGCCGTCGGTCTCGCGGCGGCGTGGGAAGGCCTGGACCTGAGCGATCCCGAAGCCGTCGCCCACTGCGCCGCGCGGACGGAAATCCGCTTCGACACCCGGGGGGCCGGGGAGCCCCACGTCATCGTCAACGGCAAGGACGCGACCCGCCAGCTGCGCACCGAGACCGCCGGCGCGGCCGCCTCGGCGATCGCCGCGCATCCGCCCGTGCGGGCCGCGCTCGTGGACCTGCAGCACGGCTTCCGCCGCGCGCCCGGGCTGGTCGCGGACGGACGGGACATGGGCACGGTCATCTTCCCGGACGCGCCGTACAAGGTCTTCCTGACGGCGAGCGCCGGGGAACGGGCCCAAAGGCGCTATAAGCAGTTGAAGGAAAAAGGGGTTTCGGTTACTCTTGCCGGCCTGCTGAACGAGATCGCCGCTCGCGACGAGCGCGATGCCGGGCGAG
>CBIHMN010000293.1:0-3295 GCA_966211005.1 uncultured Arenimonas sp. | reverse complement strand
AGGAGCACCATCGCGACGGCGGCGACGGGGAGCGCCAGCAGCACGCCGAGGAAGCCGAACAGCTGGCCGCCGGCCATGATCGCGAAGATCACCGCCACCGGATGCAGGCCGATGCGGTCGCCGACGAGCCACGGCGTCAGCAGGAAACTTTCCAGCGTCTGGCCGACCGCGAACACGCCGAGCACCATCAGCAGGTGCAGCCAGTCGCCGTGCTGCACGAGGGTCGCGATCACCGCGGCCCCGAGGCCGATCGCGGCGCCGAGGTACGGCACGAAGCTGACCAGGCCCGCGACGATGCCGATCAGGATCCCGAGGTCGACACCGGCGATCGTGAGCCCGACGGCGTAGACGATGCCCAGCGCGATCATCACGCTGAGCTGGCCGCGGACGAAGCCGCCGAGCGTGGCGTCGGATTCGTGCACGAGCCGCGTCACGGTCGGTTCCACCGGCCGCGGCAGCAGGTCGCGCAGCTGCTGCAGCATGTGGCGGCCGTCGCGCATGAAATAGAAGGTGACCACCGGGATCAGCGCGAGGTTGGCGATCCAGCCCAGGATCGCCAGCCCCGACTTCGACACGCCGCCGAACACCGTCGCCGCGATGCCGCCGGCTTCCTGCCAGTTGCGCTTCAGCAGGTCGATCACCTGGCTGGGATCGAAATAGCCGGACAGGTCGACGTCGAACCGGCGCTCGACCCACGGGACCACGGACAGCGTCACCCAGTTCACGAGGCGCGGGAGCCAGTCGAGCAGCTTGCCGATCTGGTTCTCGATGAGGGGGACGAGCAGCAGCACCGCGAGCACGATCACCAGTGCCATGAAGACGAAGACCAGCGCGACCGCGGCGGTGCGCGAGCGGCCGCTGCGCTCGAGGCGGTTGACGAGCGGCTCGCCGAGCCACGCCAGCAGCGCGGAGAAAACGAACGGCGTCAGGATCGGCGCGAGCAGCCACACCAGCCACCCGACGGCGACCGCGAGCGCCAGCCACTGCCAGCGGCGCCGGTCGCTGAAAGGATCGGGAATCGTCGTGGCCATCGGTAACCCCGTCCTTTTTTATTTGCTCTGAGCAGATTTCACGGATTTCACGCCATAGCGGACTACATAATCCAGTCCGCTGACGATCGTCAGCACCGCGACCGCCACCAGCAGCTGCCGCAGCAGCGCGAACGGCACCTGCAGGCCGGCGAAATCGGCGAGGTCGACGAGGCACGCCAGCACCAGCGCGATCTGCGCGAACGTCGAGGTCTTCCCCAGCCACGTCGGCGTGGCCTCGAACGGCCCGCGAAGGCGCCACCACGCCGCGGCCCCGGCCACGACCACGAGGTCGCGCACGACGATCAGCCCGAGCGCCCACCCCGGCAGCATCTGCGCCAGCCACAGCCCGAACACCGCGAGTCCCAGCATCGCCTTGTCGGCCACCGGGTCGAGCAGGCTGCCGAGCCGGCTGCGCCAGCCGTAGCGCCGCGCGAGCCAGCCGTCGACGCCGTCGCTCAGGCCCGCCACCACCGCCAGCAGCAGCGCCGCGCGGTAATGCCCGGCCCACAGCAGCCACGGCAGCACCGGCGCCATCGCCAGGCGCAGCCCGGTGATCGCGTTGGGCAGGTCGGCGCGGCGCATCAGCGCAGGTGGAAGCGCGGGGTGTCTCCGTCGGCCACGGTCTGCGCGTCGAGCGTGTTGCCCGAGGCGACGAAGCGGTCGAACCCCGCCGGCCCGACCGAGAGATCGAGCTGCAGCCGCAGCGAATCGGCGCCCGCTTCCAGCACCTCGACCGAGCGCACCACGGCCATCGACTGCAGGTAGCCCATGGCCCGCGCGAAATCGGTGGCGCTGCGGATGCCGGTGACCTCGATCTGCAGCGGCCCGGGCTGCCCGCTCTCGAACGCGATGGCGTCACGCCGCGCCAGCGCGTCGGCGGCGCCGTCGGCGCCCGAGGCGATCACGCGCTGCGGGCTGCGGTCGCTGAACGACCACCGCGACAGTTCGCTGTCGCCGCGCGCCAGCACCCAGTCGGCGGTCCAGCCGCCGGCCGAGCGGTACATCCGGCCCAGCAGCTGCGCCTGCGCGCCGTAGCGCGCGGTGAGCGGCAGCATCGGCGTCGGATTCTGCGCCCAGATGGTCTGCACCGCCGCCTGTTCCACCGCGGTGCCCGACGGCATGCCGAAGCGCAGCCCGCGATCGAGCCCGCGCGCCGCGAGCGGCCGCACCACGTTGAGCTGCTGGCTGTTGACGAGCCGCGCGCCCTTGCCGTCGTCGATCGCGAGCCACAGGATCGGCCGCGTGCGCGGGCTCGGCCAGTAATCGAGGCCGGCGCCGGCGATCAGCGCATCGACCCTGCCCGGGTCGAAGGTGAAGCTCATCTTCGTTTTGTAGACCGGCGTGCCGCCGACCGCGGTATTGCCTTCCGCGTCCGACGAGGCCTCGGTGGCCTGGATGTCGGTCGTGAACGATTCGGCCTGCGACATCGCGCGGCGCACGACGGGATGCGACGCGGCCTGCGGGTCGCCGGTGAGCTTCACCAGCACCAGCCCCAGCGCGCGCGACGCGGCGGCGCGACGCTCGGCCGCGCCCTGCGAGATCAGCTCGACATCGGCGCGGTACAGCGCCGGGTCGCGTTCCTCCGGCAGCAGGTCGCGGGCGGAGCCGCGTTCGCGACCGGGGGCCTCGGTTTCGCCGCTGTCGCCGAACGCGGCCTCGTCGATGGCGGAACCGTCCGACGACTCCTCGCCGCCGAGGTCCTCGAACGCCGCGTCGTCCTGCGCGAACGCGGTCGCCGGCGTGGCCGCGAGCAGCAGCGGCAGCGAAAGCAGTGCCGCGGCGATCGCGACGGCGTGCAGGGCGGTGCGGAACGGGGGGTTCGGGCGCATCGGGGGACTCGCGGAAAACGCGGGAAATCGCTGCGGGCATGGTGCCGCATCGGGCCGCCGGCCGTCCAACCCGGCGGGGCGCGTGAAGAGGGCCGCTGGTAGAATGCGCGCCTTTCCCCGCGCCGGACTGCCCGTGACCACGCCCACTCCCCTCACCTACCGTGATGCCGGCGTCGACATCGACGCGGGAAACCAGGTCGTCGAGCGGATCAAGCCGCTGGTGAAGCGCACGTTCCGGCCCGAGGTGATGGGCGGGCTCGGCGGCTTCGGCGCGCTGTTCGACCTGTCCGGCAAGTACCGCGAGCCGGTGCTGGTGTCGGGCACCGACGGCGTCGGCACCAAGCTCAAGCTCGCCCAGCAGCTCGACCGCCACGACACCATCGGCATCGACCTCGTCGCGATGTGCGTGAACGACGTGCTGGTGCAGGGCGCCGA
>CBIHMN010000292.1:0-3359 GCA_966211005.1 uncultured Arenimonas sp. | reverse complement strand
GCCATCAGGCGGATCTGCCGGTTCAGGCCCTGGGTCAGCACGATGCCGAAACCGAATTTCGCGATCCGGCGCGTGCGGCACGGCAGCGTCATCTCGCCGTGCACCCGCACGCCGCGCGCCATGCCGCGCAGGAAGTCGTCGGTCACCGGCTGGTTGACGCCGACCAGGTACTCCTTTTCCTTCTTCTCGCCGGCGCGCAGCACCTTGTTGACGATGTCGCCGTTGCTCGTGAGCAGGATCAGGCCTTCGGAATCCTTGTCGAGGCGTCCGATCGGGAAGATGCGCTGCTGGTGGCCGACGAAGTCGACGATGTTGCCGTTCACCGCCGTGTCGGTGGTGCACGTGATGCCGACCGGCTTGTTCAGCACGATGTAGACATGGCGGCGCGCGCCCGGCTTCGTCGCCCGCGCCCGCAGGGCCTGGCCGTCGACCGCCACCGCGTCGCCGTCGCCGACCTCGGTGCCCGTCCGCGCCGGCGCCCCATTGACCGTGACGCGTCCCTCGGCGATCAGCCGGTCGGCTTCGCGGCGGGAGCAGTGGCCGGATTCGGCGATGTGCTTGTTCAGTCGCATGGGTCGCAGGTGCCGTGGAGCGTCAGAAGTGGCGCGCATGCTGTCACGCCGCCTGGCCGGCGTCATCCGCAGGCGGCTGCCGCCCGTGGTGTCGCGGCGGCGCGCCGGACGGAACATGTGGGGGTGC
Source organism: uncultured Arenimonas sp. (assembly GCA_966211005.1). Lineage (GTDB taxonomy): Bacteria > Pseudomonadota > Gammaproteobacteria > Xanthomonadales > Xanthomonadaceae > Arenimonas. Next base: position 2,660 of record CBIHMN010000292.1, on the reverse strand, counting down.
GCATCACGCCAACCGTGACCGGCCGCACGTTTTGGCCACGACATCGTCGGCGTGCCCCGCGTTCTTCACGCGGTGGCATGGAACCTGCATCGGAGTGGACGTCCGTAACCTTTCGCCGGAGCGAGCCATGGGCATCGTGATCCCCTTCCCCACCCGACCCGTCATCGACGAGCAGATCGCGATCCGGCTCTGGGAGCTGGTGCTGGCCGGCGAAGTCGGAAGCGCGGAATACCGCCGCCTCGATGCCGAACTCACCCGCCGCAAGGCGCTGGCCTCGCCGCGCCGGGCCGGCGCGGCCGGCCAGCCGCGACCGCTGCGCTGACGCCGATGCTGGCGCTCCGCCCCCGCTGGGACGCCCGAAGCCGCAGCCGGGCGCGTTCGCGCCGTCAGCCCAGCTTCCGGATGCGGAAGTTCCGCCCCTTGATCTTGCCCGCCCGCAGCCTCTCCAGCGCCCTGCTGGCGTGGCTGCGTTCGATCGCCACGTAGGTCCGCGTCGCGAACCCGTCGATCTTTCCGATCGCGTCGACCGCCAGGCCGGCCGCACCCGTAAGCGCGCCGACCACATCGCCGGGGCGCAGCTTGTCCTGGCGGCCGGCGTCGATCACCAGCGTCACCATCGCCGCCGGCGGCGTCGGCTTCGGCTTCCGCGACAGATCCAGACGCTCCCACTTCACCGGCGCGCCCAGCCGCTCCTCGATCGCGACGACGCGGCGGCGTTCGTCGCCGGCGACCAGCGCCAGCGCGAGACCCCGGCTGCCGGCGCGTCCGGTGCGGCCGATGCGGTGCACATGCGTGTCCACGTCGCTCGCCAGCCCGTGGCTGATCACCAGCGGCAGCTCGCGGATGTCGAGGCCGCGCGCGGCGACGTCGGTGGCCACCAGCACGCGCGCGCTGCGATTCGCGAACCGCACCAGCACCTCGTCGCGGTCGCGCTGTTCCAGGTCGCCGTGCAGCGCCAGCACGTCCAGTCCGCGGTCGGCGAGATCGTCGGCGACCTGCTGGACGTCGCGGCGCGTGTTGCAGAAGACGAGCACGGCATCGGGCGCCAGATCGCCCACGAGCAGCGCGATCGCGTCCGACTTGCGCGGCGCTTCGACTTCGTGGAAGCGCTGCTCGATCGGCGTCGTGTCCTCGCCGAGGCTCACCTCGACCGGATCGCGCTGCAGCTTGCGGCCGAGCACGCGGATCTCCTCGGGCAGCGTCGCGGAGAAAAGCAGGGTCTGTCGTGTCGCCGGCGCCTGCCCGACGATGCCGGCGATCTGCTCGCCGAAGCCCATGTCGAGCATCCGGTCGGCTTCGTCCAGCACCAGCGTGCGCACGCCGTCGAGCATCAGCGCGCCTTCGTCCATCAGCTCCTGGAGTCGGCCCGGGGTGCCGACCACCACCTGCGGCGGATGCACCAGTGAAGCCAGGTGCGGGCGCAGCGGCACGCCGCCGCAGAACACCGACACCTTGATGTTCGGCTGGAACCGCGCCAGCCGGCGGATCTCCTTGCCGACCTGGTCGGCGAGCTCGCGCGTCGGGCACAGCACGAGCGCCTGCACGCCCGTCGCCGTCGCATCGAGGCGGGACAGCAGCCCGAGCGCGAACGCGGCGGTCTTGCCGCTTCCGGTACGGGCCTGCGCGATCACGTCGCGGCCGTCGAGCAGCGGCGGCAGCGCCGCCGCCTGCACCGGTGTCATCTCGCGGTACTCGAGCTGCGCCAGGGCCTGCTGCAGTTCCGGCGGCAGCGCCACCGCATCGAAGGTCGTCATCCGAACACCTGGTCGAGGAAGCGCGTGCCGACCGACGGTTCCACGACCAGCGTGAACAGCACGCCGTAGGCGGCGCCGGCGAGGTGCGCGTTGTGGTTGACGCGGTCGCCGCCGCGGTGGTTCATGTAGACCGAATACGCCGTGTACGCGACCGCGAACACGAGCGCCGGGATCGGTACCGCGAAGTACAGGTACAGCTTCGCCCACGGGTCGAGCAGGATGAAGGCGAACAGCACCGCCGACACCGCGCCGGAGGCGCCCAGCGTGCGGTAGTCCGGGTCGTCGCGATGCCGCAGGTAGCTCGGAAGCGCCGAGGCGACGAGCGCGCTGACGTAGAAGAACAGGAATCCGAGCGACCCGAGCTCGCGGTCGAAGAACCGCTCCATCGCCGTGCCGAAGAAGTACAGCGTGATCATGTTGAACAGCAGGTGCGCGCCGTCGGCGTGCACCAGCCCGTAGGTCGCCAGCCGGTGCACGTCGCGGTCGCGGGTGACCGCCGGCGGCCACAGGATCAGCGCGTCGAGCAGCTTCGGGTTGTTCAGCGCGATGAACGTGACGACGCAGGTGACGCCGAGGATCGCGTAGGTGGTGGGGAAATCCATCGATCGGTCCGCGCGGTCGCGCCGCATCCGTGAACGGCCGCGCAGCATAACCCGCCACCGTCACGCCACGATTCAGTGCCTCGCTGGCAGGATGCGGCCCATGCCCCTGACGTCCCTGCCCGTTCTCATCGCGTTCGCGCTGGCTTCGGCGGCCGCGGATGCGCCGCGGCCCGCAGCCGCCACCGGCGCGGCGGCGTCGGCCGCGTCGGCCGCGTCAGCCGCGTCGGCCGCGTCGGCCGCGTCGGCGCCCGCCGAGGCACGCACGCCCGCGACGCCCGCCGCGGCGCCGGCGACGATCCGGGAC
>CBIHMN010000291.1:0-3361 GCA_966211005.1 uncultured Arenimonas sp. | reverse complement strand
TCGAGCTCGCGCCGCAGCTGCGCGACGGACACGTACAGGTCGGCCTGCAGTTCGAAATCCGGGGCCGGCGCGCCGGGGTTGAGCACCAGCGCATCGAGCGGCGGCGGCACGGCGGCCGGCTCGGGCTGCTTCCAGCCCGCGGCGCGGCTGCGCACGAACGCGACCACATCGTCGATCGCGGTGTCGTCGAGCGTGCCGGCGAAGGACGGCATCGGCGTGCCCTGCCGGCCCTCGACGACCGCGTGGCGCAGGAACGCGTCGCTCTCGAGCGCGAGCATCGCCGCGTTGCCGAGCGCGGTGCCTTCGCCGCCTTCGCCGTCGGCGCCGTGGCACGACGCGCACCGCGTCGCGTATACGACCGCGCCGCGCGCCGGGTCGCCGGCGACCGGTTCCGGCGACATCGTCAGCGGGGCGACGCCGCCGGCCTCGCCGAGCCAGCGCGTGAGCCGCACGAGGTCGGCCGCGCTCATCGGCCCGCCGACCTCGTCGAGATAGCCGCCCATCGGCGTACCCGGGCGCCCGTACGAGATCGCGTGGTGGATCGACCGCGGCCAGCCGGATTCGAGCAGCGACTTCGACTTCAGCGACGGCGCCGCGTCGTTCGCGTGGCCCTCGCGGTCGGCGCCGTGGCACAGCGCGCAGTAGCGCTGGTAATCGGAAGCGGCCGCGGCGGATTCCGTCGGTGTCAGCGCCGGCGACGGCGACCGCGCTTCGGCACCCACGGCGGGCGGCGGCAGCGAAGCGACGGCGACGAGCGCCGCGAGCAGCGCGGATCGCGCGGGGAAGGGCATCGACGGCATCGGACGACCCGGGCGTGGCGGAATGGACGTCGACTATAAGCCGCGCTTGCGCCGGCGGCGGCGTCGCGGCGATGCTCGCGGGTCAGACGTTCGGGGGGAAACCGATGGATCGACGCGCCTTCCTCGCTGCCGGCAGTACGGCGGCGCTGCTGCCGGCACTGGCGGCCGGTGCCACCCCGCCGGCGGGCGCGACGACGCCGACGCCCGGCCTGTTCACGACGGTGAAGTTCACGACGGACGGACTGTCGCTGTCGCCGCACGAATACGTCGCGGTGCTGCAGGAGATCGCCGCGGCCGACGATTTCGAGGCCGACGACTACTCGCGGGGCGGCGCGCTCGCCGCGCTCGAAGCGCGCTTCGCCGCGGCGCTCGGCAAGCCGGCGGCGATCTGGCTGCCGACGGGCACGCTCGCGAACCAGCTGGCGCTGCGCACGCTCGCCGGTGCCGACCGGCGCGTGCTGGTGCAGGCCGACAGTCATCTGTACTGCGACAGCGGCGACGGCGCGACCACGCTCGCCGGGCTCAACCTCGTGCCGCTCGGCGCGGGACCGGAGGGCATCACCCTCGACGAGGTCGCGTACGCGCTGTCGATGGCCGCCAGCGGCCGTGTCGCGGTGCCCGTCGGCGCGATCGCGATCGAATCGCCGATCCGCCGCCGCGACCATGCGGCCGTGCCGTTCGAACAGCTGCAGGCGATCACCACGCTGGCGCGCGAGCACGGCATCCGCACGCATCTCGACGGCTCGCGGCTGTTCACGCTGCCGCTGCACGCCGGCCACGGCGTGCGCGAACACGCGGCGCTGTTCGACACCGTCTACGTGTCGACGTGGAAGCACTTCAATTCGGCGTCGGGTGCGATCCTGGCCGGCGAAACGGCGGTCATTTCGCCGCTTTTCCAGGCGCGACGGATGTACGGGGGCGGGCTGCCCGCGGCCTGGCCGCTGGCGGCGCCGGCGGCGCGCCATCTCGACAGCTTCGAGGCGGACTACGCCGACGCGTGGCGACGGATGGACGCGATCATCGCCGCGCTCGCGCCGCACCGCGCATTCGCTTTCCGCAAGTTCGAGCGCGGCACGAGCCGGCTGTTCCTGCGCGTCGACACGCCGGACCCCGCGGCGTACGCGGCGCGGGTGCGCGCGCACGACATCCATTTCCCGCGCGGCGTGAATGGCGACGGCGAGTTCGTGCTGCAGGTGAATCCGACGCTGGCGCGCCGGCCGGTGGAGGCACTCGTGGCCGTGATGGTCGCCGCGCTCGGCTGACCGTCGTGTCAGGGGGTGCCGGTCATGCGCTCTCGACGCGGTCGACTTTCGTGAAGCCGCGCGGCAGCAGATTGCCGCGGCTGGCGCGCGCGCCCTCGTAGGCCTGCAGGTCGCGCCACGACAGCACCAGTTTCTGCCGGCCCGAGTACACCGTGAGTTCGCCGCCGTGGCGCACGCTCGCGACGTGGAGGACCTTCTCCTCGCCGGACTTCAGCTTCGCCGGCGGGATCTGCACCAGCTTGTTGCCCTTGCCCTTGTCGAGCTCCGGCAGTTCGGCGACGGGAAACGCCAGCAGGTGGCCGGCGCTCGTGATCGACACGATCCAGTCGGTCTTCGCGTCGGCCACCGGCACCGGCGGCAGGATCCCCGCGGCGTCATCGGCGTTGATCAGCTGCTTGCCGGCCTTCTTGTTGCCGATGAAATTCTCGAAGCGGGTGACGAAGCCGTAGCCCCAGCCGGAAGCGACGACGAAACGCGCGTCCGGCTCGGCGCTGGCGGCGCCGACGAACGACGCACCCGCCGGCGGCGCGAAACGGCCGCTGAGCGGCTCGCCGTTGCCGCGCGCGCCCGGCAGCGCATGCGCCATCGTCGAATAGGCGCGACCGCTGGAATCGAGGAACGCGACCTGCTGCGTGCTGCGCCCGCGCACGGCCTGCAGCAGGCCGTCGCCTTCGCGGTAACCCAGTGCCGACGCCTCGACGTCGTGGCCCTTCGCCGCACGGACCCAGCCCTTCTTCGACAGCACGATCGTCACCGGTTCGCTCGGCACCAGCTCGCTCTCGCTGATCGCGACCGCGGCGCCGCGCTCGACCAGCGGCGAGCGGCGCGCGTCGCCGAATTTCTTCGCGTCGGCCAGCAGTTCGTCCTTCACCTGCTTCTTCAGCTTCGCGCGGCTGCCGAGGATCGACGCGATCTTTTCGCGCTCCTTCGCCAGCTCGTCCTGCTCGCCGCGGATCTTCATCTCCTCGAGGCGGGCCAGCTGCTTGAGTTTCGTCTCGAGGATGTATTCGGCCTGCTCGTCGTCGAGGCCGAAACGCGCCATCAGCACCGCCTTCGGTTCGTCCTCGGTGCGGATGATGCGGATCACCTCGTCGAGGTTGAGGAAGGCGACCAGCAGGCCTTCCAACAGGTGCAGGCGGCGCTCGACCTTCTCCAGCCGGTGGGTCAGGCGGCGGGTCACGGTGGTGGTACGGAACTCCAGCCACTCGGTCAGGAACGCCTTGAGGTTCTTGACCTGCGGTCGCCCGTCCAGCCCGATCACGTTGAGGTTGACCCGGAAACTCTTCTCCAGGTCGGTGG
>CBIHMN010000290.1:0-3385 GCA_966211005.1 uncultured Arenimonas sp. | reverse complement strand
TCCTGCGCCTGGCGCAGCAGTTCGGTGGGGAGCGCGTTCATCGTCTTCGTCCTCGTGGGCAGGGAACGAAGCGGCGGCGCGAAAGCGGGAAAGCCGGGGTCGGGTTGCTCAACGCACCGCCCGGCTCAATGGAACCTGGAGGGTCGAACGTGACTGACCCCACCCCGGCATTCCGGCTATCGCGAAGCTTCCCTACGCCGGTATCAGCCGGATCAGGTTCGAAGGGTCTGTCTCAGCCCGGGTTTCCCCGGGCACCCCCGCTTCGGGGCGCATTGTTCCACGCGCCGTCGCGCCGGGCCACCACGCCCCTCGACGGAGTGCGTGTGCGCGCCGCCGCGCCGGTCAGGCCGCCGCCAGCAGCAGGCGGGCCGCCCACCAGAACCCGATCACCACCTGCGCGAGGAACGCGACGAAGCGCAACCGCACCGCCTGGTTGCTGGTCGAGGCCAGATGGATCGTCGACTGCGCGATCCGCGCGGCCAGGAACGCGTACGCGAGCGGGTCGGTGATCGCGGTGAGGCCCGCGACCGCCGCCACCAGCATCAGCCCGCCGAACACGGGCAATCCCTCGACGCAGTTCATGTGCGCCCGGGCCAGCCGCTGCATGAACGGGGAGAGCCCGGCGTTGTCCGGCCTGAAGCCGTTCGGCGGCACCCGCCGCTGCAACACCAGCCGCGTGCGCGCCAGTCCCATCGCCGTCAGCAGCAGCAGGGTCCAGAGGGCGAAGCCGGTCAAGGCGATCAGGGTGGGCGACATTGGCGGACTCCGGCGGCGCTGGCGCGATCGTACCCGACCCTCACCGCGCCGGGATGCGCCGGCCGGCACACTGGCCGCGCCTTTCGCCGGAGCCGTGCCATGCGCAGTGATTTCGAGCCCTTCGACTGGTTCCGCATCGTCGTCGGCGAGGCGCCGCTCGCCTATTACGGCGAGCTGGCGGTGAAGATCCTGATCGTGTTCGGCGTGCTGGTGGTGGTGATGCGCATCCTGGGCAAGACCGGGCGCGACCACCTCAGTCCGCTGCAACAGATGATGCTGATCGCCCTCGGATCGTCGGCCGGCGACGTGATGCTCTACCACGACGTGCCGTTGGGACACGCGGTGCTGATCCTGCTGGGCGTGAGCGGCATCGCGGTGGCGCTGGAATACGCCACCACCAAGGCGCGGCCGGTCCGCGACGCGATCGACTCGCAGCCCGTGGTGCTGGCGATGGACGGCGAGGTGTGGCGCGACCGGCTGCATGCGCAGCGCATCAACGAGCGCGAGCTGCACGCGGCGATACGCCAGAACGGCGGCCGGGCGCTGTCGCAGGTGCAGCTGGCGGTGCTGGAGGTGACCGGCAAGATCAGCGTGTTCCTCGACGAGGGCGCGACACCCGCCGAGGAGGACCTGCTCGACTACCTGCGCGAGCAGGCCCGGGCCGATCGCGCCGGGCGCGGCGGCCAGCCTGCGCTGCCGCCGTCCGAGAGCTGAAGTTCCGGCGCGGCAGGCTACCCCTTCGCGGTCGAATCGAACGGCACCGGCCCCGCCGACGCCGACGCCGGCACCGCTGCGGCGACAGGGACGCGGAACCACGCCGCATACAGCGCCGGCAGGAACAGCAGCGTCAGCGCGGTCGCGACCACCAGCCCGCCCATGATCGCCACCGCCATCGGCCCGAAGAACTCCGAGCGCGAAAGCGGGATCATCGCCAGCACCGCCGCGGCGGCCGTCAGCACGATCGGCCGGAAGCGGCGCACGGTGGCGTCGACGACCGCGGCGGACGGCGCATGGCCCGCGGCGATGTCCTGCTCGATCTGGTCCACGAGGATGACCGCGTTGCGCATGATCATGCCGCTGAGCGCGATCGTGCCGAGCATCGCGACGAACCCGAACGGCACGCGGAACACCAGCAGGAACAGCACGACGCCGATCAGTCCCAGCGGCGCGGTCAGCAGCACGATCACCGTGCGCGGGAAACTGCGCAGCTGCAGCATCAGCAGCGTCGTCACCACCAGCAGGAACAGCGGCACGCCGGCAGCGACCGAGCGCGAGCCGCGCCCGGAATCCTCGACGGTGCCGCCGGTCTGCAGCAGATAGCCGTCGGGCAGCTGCGCGCGCACGTCGTCGAGCGTCGGCAGGATCTGCGCGGCCACGCTCGGCGGCGTCTGCTCGCCGTAGATGTCCGCGCGCACCGTCACCGTCGGCAGCCGGTTGCGGTGCCAGATGATGCCTTCCTCGAAGCCGTACTCCAGCGTCGCGACCTGCTCCAGCGGCACGCTGCCGCCGTGGCTGGTCGGCACCGCGAGGCTGCCGAGGAGCGACAGCCGCCGGCGCTCGTCCTCCGGCCCGCGCAGCAGGATCTCGATCAGCTCGTTGCCCTCGCGCAGCGTGCTCACCGGCGTACCCGACAGCGAGCCGCGCAGGAATTCCGCCAGATGCGCCGACGACACGCCGAGCACGCGCGCGCGTTCCTGGTCGATCGCCAGCCGCACGACCTTGCTCGGCTCGTCCCAGTCGAGATTGACGTTGGTGACGTGCGGATTGGCGCGCACCCGCTCGGCGACGAGCTTCGCCAGCCGCCGCACTTCGTCCACATGCTCGCCCGACACGCGGAACTGGATCGGGAACCCGACCGGCGGCCCGTTCTCGAGCCGCGATACGCGCGCCTGCACGTCGGTGAACTCCTCGTCGAACAGCCCGATCAGCCATGTGCGGAGCGCCTCGCGCCCTTCGATGTCGCGCGCGAGCAGCACGAACTGCGCGAAACCGGCCTGCGGGAGTTTCTGGTCGAGCGGCAGGTAGAACCGCGGCGAACCGGTGCCGACGTAGGCGACGTAGCTTTCGACGTCGTCACGCTGCGCGAGTTCGGCCTCGAGCCGCTTCGCCACGGCCTCGGTGGCCTGCAGCGACGCGCCTTCGGCGAGCTCCAGGTCGACCATCAGCTCCAGCCGCGTCGACGACGGGAAGAACTGCTGCGGCACGAAACGGAACAGCAGCAGCGAAACGACGAACACCGCCACCGTCGCCGAGATCACCGTGCCGCGCCGGCGCACGCACCACGCGACGACGCCGCGGAACGTGCGGTAGAACCGCGTGTCGTACGGGTCGTGCGCGGCCTCGCCGTGCGCGTCCGGCGCCGGCGCCGGCAGCAGCTTGTAGCCGAGATACGGGATGAACACGACCGCGACGATCCACGACAGCAGCAGCGCGATGGTCACGACCTCGAAGATCGAGCGCGTGTATTCGCCGGTGCTGGACGCCGCGGTCGCGATCGGCAGGAACCCGGCGGCGGTCACCAGCGTGCCGGTCAGCATCGGGAACGCGGTGCTGCGGTACGCGAACGCGGCCGCCCGGATCCGGTCGAAGCCCTGCTCCATCTTCACCGCCATCATCTCGACGGCGATGA